>JAVKCR010000111.1:0-15639 GCA_040222645.1 Rhodospirillales bacterium | reverse complement strand
AACGACACGCTGCTTGGCGCGGCTGGCGATGACAGCCTGGCCGGCAGTGCCGGCAGCGACTTACTGGACGGCGGCGCGGGTAATGATTCCCTCGATGGCGGGTCCGGCAATGACACGCTCCATGGCGGTGCGGGCGACGACAGTCTTGCCGGGGCAGCCGGTGGTGACACCCTTGACGGCGAAGCAGGCAATGACTCGCTCGATGCGGGTGCCGGTGACGACACGCTGAACGGCGGTGCCGGTGACGACAATCTTGTCGGCGGTGCCGGCAACGATACGCTCGAAGGCGGCTCGGGCAACGATTCGCTGGCAGGTGGAACCGGCGACGACAACTACGTTTATGCCGGCGGCAACGATACCCTCGTCGAAGCCGGTGGCAACGATACGCTGAGTATCGCGTCAGGCCAGACGGTGACCGATGCCTACAAGGACGGCACGAACATCTTCCTCGTGATGGCTTCGGGAGCCACGATCACCCTTAAGGATTTCTATGCCGGCGGTGGCGCCATCGAGAAACTCGACTATGCCACCCTGTCGAAGATCTACACCATCGTGACAGGCAATACCGGCGGCAGTGCTGACGAAATGATCGCGGGCACGACCGGGGACGAAACGTTCAACGGGAATGGCGGCGATGATCTCGTCTTCGCCCACGGCGGCAACGACACGATTACCGCGAGTGCCGGCAATGACACCTATTACGGTGGCGCCGGCAACGATACGATCGACTACAGCTTTATCACCTCCGGCATCACCGCGGACCTGTCGAGCGGCGTCATTACCGGCCTGGGCTCCGACCACGTATCGTCGGTAGAGCATGTCGTGACGGGCGACGGCAACGACATTCTCACCGGCGATTCTGCCGACAACAGGTTGTACGGGAACAACGGCAACGACACGCTCGACGGCGGCGCCGGCAACGACACGCTCATTGGCGGGGCGGATGACGACAGCTATGTCCATTCCGGTGGCAACGACACGATCATCGACAGCTCCGGTGACGACACCCTGAAACTCGGCGCCTCCGATACCATCCAGAATGCCTCGACGAACGGCACCGACCTGTTCATCACGCTGCAGTCCGGCGACACCATCACCGTCAGCCAGCATTATTCGGGCAGCAAGGATGTCGAAACGCTGGACTACACCAGCCTGTCGAAAACCTACACGATCCAGGCCGACGATTCCGGGGGCGCCGGGAATGACCTTGTTGCCGGCTCTGATTCGGACGACGACATCACGACAGGCGCAGGTGACGATCTCGTTTTCGCCAACGGCGGCAACGATACGATCACCGCAGGTTCGGGCAACGACACCTATTACGGTGGAAGCGGCGATGACACGATCGTCTACGATATCACCTCGAACGGCATCACGGCGGACCTGTCGACCGGCATCATCACCGGGCTGGGCAGCGATCTCGTGAACTCTGTCGAACATGTCGTCGGAAGCGAGGGGAACGATACCCTCACCGGCAATTCGGGCGGCAACCGGCTCTTCGGCGACAAGGGGAACGATACGCTGGTCGGCGGCGACGGCGACGACACCCTGGACGGCGGCAACGATAACGATCTCGCGGACTACTCCGCCGCGACCGCCGGGGTTACGGTCGATCTCTCGTCCGGTCAGGCAAGCGGCGGGGCCGGGAACGATTCCCTGCTCAATATCGAGAATGTCCTGGGATCGAATTTCGACGACACGCTCGTCGCGGATGCTTCCGGCCACTTGCTCGGCGGGAACGGCAACGACCTGCTGACCACCAGTGCCGATGAGTCTGACACCTTTGAAGGCGGCGCCGGAAACGACACGCTGCAATCCGGGTCCGGCACCGATACCCTGGTCGGCGGTGCCGGTGACGACCTGCTGCAGGGTGGTGTCGACAACGACAGCTATCTCTACAACCTGGGCGACGGCAACGACACGATCGACGATACGGCAGGGGCCACGGACACCCTCATTCTCGATGCCGCGACTTCGTTCGACAGTGCCGCGCGCGTCGGTGACAACCTCGTGTTGACCGTCAATGGCGGCGCGACCATCGTCTTGAAAGACCATTACAACGGTCAGCCGCTGGAAAGCCTCGACGTCGGCGCCCTGTCGACAGTCTACAACATCCTCACCGGGCTTACGGGTTCGCCGTCGAACGAACTGATCGTCAGCGGCACCTCCGGTGACGTCATGTCCGGCGGGTCGGGAAATGACCACATGTTCGGTGGCGGCGGCAACGACCAGGTCAACGGCAATAACGGCAACGACCGGGTCTACGGCGGTGCCGGGGACGACACGGTTTCCGGCGGTTCGGGAAACGACACGGTTTCGGGAGACGGTGGCAACGATTATGTTGCCGGCGGCGCCGGAACCGATACCCTCTACGGCGGCACGGGCAATGACACCGTGGCCGGTGGTGCGGGCAATGACATCATCTATCTCGGTGCCGGCAACGATACCGTTTACTACGACGCCGTATCCCATGTCGGCGATACGATCATGGATTTCGATCCGACGAACGATGTCTTCTCGTTCAACGGGACAGATTTCGGCGCCCTGCTCGGCGGAAGCATTAGCGCATCCAATTTCGTATCGACCACCAACCTCCCGTCAGGCTCGGACGGGCTGGCTTCTACCCCCACTTTCATCTTCTTCGACAACCCATCGGGCAACGATGCCCTTTACTATGACGAGGACGGGCTGCTCGGCGGGTTCACCGTAACGAAGGTGGCCGAGTTCAACGGCAGCCTCTCCGGTTTCGATCACAACAATATTGCCATCGCTTCCGGACAGGCCTGAGCCCCCTCTCAACCACAACCCTTTGCATGACGTAGCCGATTCGCGCTGATATGATCGCCGCCAGGCAAAAAGCGTGGGGCCGATGGCCGGAAAATCTCGGAAAAGCATAGCGTGGCTGAAACCGGTGCTGAAGCCGGTGCGCGGCGTCTTCAGGGAAGTCCTGCTGATCTCGTTCTTCGTCACCGTGCTGGCGCTCGCTGTGCCGGTGTTCGTGATGCAGGTCTACGACCGTGTCGTGTTCCACAATGGCCTGTCCACGCTGCAAGGCCTCGCGCTCGGCATGGGGCTGGTTCTGCTGTTCGACTTCCTGCTGAAGCAGACCCGAGCCCGCATCATGCAGACCATTGCTCTGCGGGTCGATGTGCAGGTGGGGCGCCTGCTGTTCGAGAAGATCATGGCGCTGCCGATGCGATCGCTCGAATCGCGGCCGACCGCATTCTGGCAGACGCTCTTCCGCGATGTCGAGATGGTGCGCAACACGCTGTCCGGTGCGCCGGCGGTGTTGCTGGCCGACCTGCCCTTCGTCTTCCTGTTCCTGCTGCTGGTTATGGTGATCGCCGGCCCCATCGCCTGGGTGCTGCTGGTTGCGGTGCCGCTGTTCTGCCTGCTCGCCTGGCGGTCGGCCGCCTCGCTCAACGAAGCCAACCAGACGGAACGCAAGGCCGGCCTCAACCGTGACGCCATGATCGCCGAGATGATCAACGGTCGCTCAACGATCAAGGCGCTGGCGCTGGACCATGCCATGCGCCCGCTCTGGGAAGAGCGGCAGTCGGAAACCATCGAGAATTCGATTCATCGCGGCAGCCTGAACGACCGCTATGTCAATCTCGGCCAGATGCTGACGCTGCTCACCACGGTCGGTCTCACATCCGTGGGCGCGCTCGCGATCATCAACCAGGAAATCACCATGGGGTCGCTGATCGCGACCAACATGCTGTCCGGCCGCCTGCTCGGTCCGCTCAACCAGCTGGTCGGCAGCTGGCGGACCTATGCCCAGTTCAAGCAGGCCGCCCAACGCCTCGGCGAGGTTTTCGCGGAGGAAGAGGAACTCCAGGACGGAACGATTTCGCACAAGCGGCCTAAGGGCGAGATCATTCTCGAGAATATCGTCTTCCGCTATGGCGCTCAGGGAGAGTCACCGGTCATCGACGGCATTCGGCTCGGCATAAAGCCGGGTGGCCTGACCGCGATCGTCGGGCGCAACGGCTGTGGCAAGACCACCCTGTTGAAGCTGATCCAGGGTCTCTACAAGCCGACCGAGGGACGCGTTCTGCTAGATGGCGCCGACATCAGCCAGTTCACGCGGCGCGAACTGGCGACCTGGATCGGTTATGTGCCGCAGGAATGTGTGCTGTTCCAGGGCACGATCCGCGACAATATCGCGCATGGCCGTCCCGGCTCCACTGACGAGGACATCCTGCTGGCCTCGAAACTGGCTTCGGTGCATGACTTCATCGTCGACCTGCCGGATGGCTACGGTACCCAGGTCGGAGAGGCCGGCGCACAGCTCTCCGGCGGTCAGCGCCAGCGTCTTGCCATTGCGCGCGCGCTGGTCGGCAACCCGGCGGTCATGCTGCTCGACGAACCCAGCGCCAGCCTCGACAGGCAGACCGAGGAGGAATTCAAGCTGACGCTGGCCGAACTGGCGCGCGACCATACCGTCCTCGTCGTGACGCACAGCCCGATCCTGTTGTCGGCCTGTCACAACGTCATCGCACTCGACAAGGGCAAGGTCTCGCTCGCCGGTCCGTCGCATGAGGTCCTGCCGCGTCTGTTCGGATCGAAGCGTCAGAAGGCTCAGGCAACGGCAAGCGCTGTCGCCGCCAGTGAGCCGAAACCCGCCGCGACTGACTCCTCCCCCCTTCCAGCTGCGCAATCCGCGGAGTAACCCGAGATGTCCACACTCGACACACTTGTCCACGAGCACCCGTTGCCGACAATGCGTCCGATCGCCTGGATGATCATGACCTTGCTCACCGTATTCGGTGCCTGGGCATGGTGGGCGCAACTCGACGAGGTTGCCGTCGCGCCGGCGGAAGTGGTGCCGCAGGGGAAGATCAAGACCATTCAGCATCTGGAAGGCGGCATCGTCGAGGAGATCTTCGTACGGGAAGGCGACGTGGTGCGTATCGGCGATCCCCTGGTTCAACTCGACCTGGCGCTGGGCGGCGCCAACAAGCAGGAAATCCTGGTCCGGATCGATGCGCTTGAACTCAACAAGGCGCGTCTGACAGCCGAGGCCAGCGGGAACGCGGTCAGTTTCCCGGAAGATGTGGCTGAGCGCCGGCCGGACATGGTCGCCGCGGAGCGGAGGACCTATTTTGCCCGGCAGGCGGAACTCTCGAAATCCCTGGAGGTGCTGGAACGTCAGCGCGAGCAGCGGCGACTGGAGGTCGATGAACTGCAGGCCACGCTGACCGCCAAGGAACAAGGGGCCAAATCCGCGCTGCGCCAGCTGGAGCAATCCACCCGTTTGCGCAAAAGCAACCTGATTTCGGAATTCGAGCATCTCGGGATCCTGCGCGACTACGAAACACTGAAGGGCGAACGAGACAGCCTGACGGCCTCCATACCGCGCGCCATGTCCGCATTGGCAGAAGCGGAGCAGCGCCTCGAGGAAATGCAGCTGACCTTCCGTCGCGAAGCGGAAGAGGAACTGGGCAAGGTCGAGGCCTCGCTCGAACGCAACCGGGAACTGATGAAGCAGGCTGATTCTCAGGAACTTCGGACGGAAATCCGCAGCCCCATCAATGGCGTGGTGAAGAATCTCGGTTTCAACACGATTGGCGGCGTCGTCAAGCCAGGTGACCCGATCATGGAAATCGTCCCGACGGGTGATTCGCTGGTCATCGAGGCAAAACTTCGTCCGGTCGATCGCGGCTATGTCCAGGTAGGCCAGAAGGCCACCGCGAAGATCTCGACCTATGACTATTCCCGCTATGGGGGCCTCGATGGGGAAGTCATCCAGGTCGCGCCCGATTCCTCCACCGAACAGGACGGCACGCCCTTCTTCAGGGTGATCGTGAAGACCGACAAGACCTATCTGGGCGATGAGCCGGGCAACTACCCGATCACGCCGGGGATGGAGGCAACCGTCGACATCCACACGGGTACCAAGTCGGTGCTCGACTACCTGGTGAGGCCGGTGCTGAAGCTCAAGCACGAGGCTTTCCGCGAGCGTTGAGACATCTGCGCCGCGCCTGAATATCGGCGGTTGCCTGCGGTTACGCTTTTCTTAAGGATGGTCACATAGGTTTTCGGGGTGGGGGCGGCTTCTGCCGCGCCAAGTGCTGGGGAAATTCTGGGGAAAATGTCGTTCGGGACGATCATAGGCGCGCTAGTCGGGTTCGGCCTGTTTGCCGCGGCCATCCTGCTCAGCACCGACAACATTATCATCTTCCTGAACCTGCAGAGTTTTCTCCTGGTGATCGGCGGCACTCTGGCTGCCATGTTCATTTCCTACGAAGCCCGCTATGTCTGGCTGTCGCTAGGGGCGATCTGGAAAATCATGCGTGCGCCGGCGATCACCCGGAACATGCTCACTTCCGAGATCGGGCGGATCATCCGCTGGGGCTATGTCGTGCAGCGCAACGGTCTGATCGCCCTGGAGCAGGATCTCGGCAAGATCCGCCAGGAAGACGCTTTCCTTACCTTCGGGGTTGAACTCGTGGTCAGCGGCTATTCCGGAGACGAGGTTCGCGAGAACATGACCAACACGGTCGAAACCACTTTCCAGCGCAACACCGTCCAGGCCAACATCCTGAAAGCGATGGCCTCCACCTGCCCCGCCTTCGGCATGATCGGCACCCTGGTCGGCCTGGTGATCATGCTCGACAACATGGAAGACCCGTCTGCCATCGGCCCCGGACTGGCGGTTGCGCTGATTACGACACTCTACGGCGTGCTGTTCTCAAGGCTGATCTTTCTGCCCGCGGCGTTGAAGATCCAGCAGCGGCAAGAGATTCAACGATTCCGGAACTTCCTGGTCACCGAAGGTCTGAGCATGCTGGCTGACCGGCGCGGTCCCCGGTACATCCAGGATCGCATGAACTCCTATCTCGACCCGTCCATCCATTTCCAGATCGACCAGCAGGTCTCAAGGACGGAGTGACGGCATGGCCCGCAACAACCGCTTCACCAATCCGCAGCAGAGCGACAACGACGAGGACTGGCTGACCACCTATGCCGACGCCATCACCCTGCTGATGGCGTTCTTCGTGCTGACGACCTCGATTTCAAAGGTCGATCTCGAGGCCTTCGAGCAGATCAATGAAGGCATCAAGAAGCAGATCAACGCCAAGTCGAACGAAACAACGCCGACCCGCGAGTTTCGCGAGGAGATCAAGGGCGTGGCCGAGAACAACAATGTCAGCGAACAGGTTTCAGTCTCGGCGGATTCGGATTCAATCAATCTCGATCTTGCGGGGCGGTCCTTCTTCAAGCCGGGATCGGCCGAAATGACCGCCGAAGCGGCCCCCTTCCTCGATGATATTGCCGGCATGCTGGCCGAGGAACGCTACCAGCGTTTCCGCATCGATGTGCAGGGCCATACCGATGACGACCCGATCTCCACCCCGCAATTCCCGTCGAACTGGGAATTGTCGGCGGCCCGGGCGTCCGCGGTGGTTCGCTATATAGCCAGCAAGGGCGTGGCGCCGGAACGGATGCGCGCCACGGGCTTCGCCGACACCATACCGAAAGTCCCGAACCGGGATCCCCAGGGCAATCCGATAAGGGTAAACCAGGAAGAGAACCGACGGATCACCATCAGGGTGTTTCCGCGCTGAATGCCTGCCGTCGGGACGGGCTGATCAGGCGAGCGTCAGTTCCATGTTGTCCCGGGCGACCAGCACACCATCCCAGCGGGCCCGCGCTTCCTGCTCGAGCGCGGCCATGAACTTGTCGTTGTGGTCCGGGTCGTGGTGGAAGATCGCGAACTTCCTGACCTTGGCCATCTGGCAGAGCTTCAGCCCTTCTTCCCAGGTCGAATGTCCCCAGCCGACCTTGGCCGGGAATTCCTCTTCCGTGTAGGTGCTGTCGTAGATCACCAGGTCGGCGCCATCGATGAGTTCGAGGATGTTCTCGTCCGGCTTCCCCGGTACATGCTCGGTATCGGTTATGAAACAGACTGCCTTGCCGCCATATTCCACACGGTAGCCAGTGGCGTCGTTCGGATGGTTCAGGTTGGTGGTCCGGATATTGACCTTGCCACCAAGCACGAAAGACTCGCCGGCCTTGAAATCCTCGAAGGAGATCTTGGCCTGCATCGCCTCGAGCGGCACCGGGAACATTGGCGTCGCCATCTGGATGCGAATGACGTTCTCCACGCCGTTCTTGTCGTGCAGATGCCCGGCGAGCACCGGCAGTTTCCAGTTCGGATTGAAGGCCGGTCCGAAGAACGGAAAGCCGTTGATATGATCCCAGTGCGTATGGGTAAGCAACAGGGTCGCCGACTTAACTTCCTGGCGAATCAGCTCGATACCGAGATTGCGGATGCCTGTGCCGGCATCGAAAATCAGGTGTTCGCCACCGCATACCATCTGGATGCAGCTTGTGTTGCCACCGTAAATAACATGGCTGGCGGATGGGCAGGCTATGCTGCCACGAACCCCCCAGAACTTCACCTTGAAGCTCATTCGCTGATACCCGTATTTTCCCCGACGTCAACCAATTCGCCGATCAGGTAAATCCCTTTTGATTCTTACAAAGGATAATCAAAGATAAACAGCGTGAATTCAAGCTACTTCACCTTGATTCGTGACACCGCGGTAGACGCTGTAAAAGATCATGCAGCCATCCAGCGTTTAAAAACTCGTTTTCATTCAACATCCTGCCCGACCGGGCTTCCGACACTTGCTGAAAACAGTTCTGCTGCAGAGCCCTCCCTGACGGCAATCTCGAGCAAACCGCTTGAATTAGCGTAGTAAATCGCCTCCCCCGGCGCCACGTCGGCGAACGTCCTGGCAGGAACCACACGCCGTCCGTGCCATTCGATTACTGCACTGAATGAACATCTCTTTGCTCTGATTCCAGTGATCACGTTTCCGTAACTGTCGATATAGACGACTTCCGGCAAGTCATCCGGCCAGTCCGCGCGATCGATTTCTTGCGGTTTTACCTGTTTACCTCGAGGTGATTCGCCGGTCGCCAGTTTGGCGACGGCAGGTGCAAACAGGTCGCGACCGTGGAAAGTGGGGGCAACCGGCCCTTGCGGTTCCGGCAACTCGATGGCAACGGAACAGCCACGTTGCCGCGCTACAATGGACATCAAACCGTTATCGGGGCCGACAAACCACATGCCGCCAGCCTTCAACGCAACCGGACGGCGCGTGCCCCCGACACCGGGATCGACGACGCAGAGAAACACCGTGCCGTCCGGAAATCCGGCACTGCAGGCTGCCAGCAGATAAGCTGAAGCCCGCGGGTTGAACCGGGGGGCGTCTGCCATCAGGTCGACAATCGGTATTCCGGGAGCCTGTTCAACCAGAACCGCCCGCATCTGGCCCATGTAGGGGCCGGCAAGTCCGAAATCGGTGAACAGGGCGATCAAGACGTCACCCCTAGCGCGACAGGAGTCGCTTCGTCGTGTCGTCGAGACGGAAAGCCAGCACCCGCATCATCTCCACGGCGATCTGGCGATCCTGTTCGATCAGGTTGATCAGCTGGGATTTCGAGAGTTGCAGCGCCGTCAGCCGGCTGGTCACCTTGACGGTCGCCGACCGCGGCACATCGGCCAGCAACGCGATCTCGCCGATCAGCTCGTTCGGTTTCACCTGCCGCAGCATCTCTTCACCATCCTCGGTGTCGATCCAGATTTCCGCGGCGCCATCCATGACGATGTAGGCGTCTTCGCCCGGATCGCCCTGGTGGAACATTTCCTCTCCCGCCTCGAAAGTCAGCTTCTCGGAAGTGAAGGCGATCAGCTTGAGTGTCGACCGGTCCAAGCCTGACAGCAGCGGCAGCCCGCGCAACAACTGGACCTCTTCCGCCAGGCCATCACCTGCGGCGGCTTCTTCCTCGGGCTCCGGCGCTGCGGTTGCCTCCGGTTCACCTTCGTCGGTCAGGCGTCCGCTCTTCATCGAGAACTGGCGATGGAATTCGCCGACCGGGTCGACCTCGTTGTCGAACCAGATGATCGTCCGGCCCACGAAAGCGTTGCGGAGTTGTTCAAGAACCCGGCGCCGATCGGATGCATCGAGCGATGTCAGGGCTTCGTTGACGATCAGGATCTGCGGACGCTTCACGATCGCCCGGGCGAGAACGATCTTCTGGCGTTGCGCACCGGAAAGCCGGCCGCCGGCGATTCCGACGGAGGCTTCGAGACCGACATTCATGATGGCGGCGCGCAGGCCGAACTCGTCGATGACGTCGGAGATCAGCGTGCCGATCCGCTCCCGGGCTTCCGAGCGGCCATAGGCCAGGCGCCCGAACAGGATATTGTCCTGGATCGAGGCGGCGGCGTTGTAGGCATCTGCATCGAAGAATTCCACTGCCGGCTTCAGGTTGTCCGGCAGGTTCTCGCGGAAAGCCTGGCGCGCCTTGAGGATCCGTCGCTCGAGGTTCTCGTCGACGATCCCGAGGCGATGCCTGGCAACCGTCATCTGGAACGGCAGCGACAGGAGCTTGGCCCGGTCGTCATCCTTGAGGCTTGCAATGCCGTCGCGTTCCGCACGCCGGATGACAGACTGGTAGTCCGGCAGGTCGTCGGCACTGATGAAGCTGTAACGCTCGAAGAATTCGTGACCCGGCGGCAGATCGGAGAACAGCTCGACCATGGTGCGGGCGATTTGCAGGCCGGCCTGGGTCAGGTCGTCGCGCAGGCCTTCCCGGCCGAGAATGTCGAGGACATACGGATTGCGCGACAGGTTCTCGGTTCCAAGCTCCTTTCCGACCGGCGTGCCGAACAGCAGGTTCTCGGCCAGCGAGGCGTTCCGGTTGTAGCGGTCGACATGGAAAAGTTCGACCAGCGTCGACAGCATCGGGCCCTCGAGTTCGGTGCTGAGGCGTTTGCGTGCCAGCAGCACACCTTCCGCCAGGGTATCGTTCTCACCAGGGTGAATCTGGCGCTGCAGTCCCATCTGAAAGATGTCGTCTGACAGCCCGACCACCGCGAGCGCCTCGACCAGCCGTTCGGTCAGCTCTTCCGGGGTCGTGGCGCCTGCCGCTTCCAGGTCGATCCAGTCCGCGTTAATATCATGTGGCCTGTTCCCGGATTTCTCCGCTTCGGCACGTTGCTTTTCCCACTCGGCAAGCTGTTCGTCGTCGTAATCGGCATCTCGCAGGGGGCGGTGTTGCAAGCCGTAGAGAATATTCTCGCGCACCGATGCGTTGAACAGGGCCGATTCAGGTCCGGCATAGCCGATCTGTCTTCCGGTGACCGATTCAGGCAGATCGAACAATGCGTGGCTTGATATGCGCAGATTGCCGGATGTCGGCGTCACGACGCGCGCCAACATGTGGGCGAGCTGCGCCTTCCCGCCCCCGCCGGGAC
Organism: Rhodospirillales bacterium; assembly: GCA_040222645.1. Taxonomy (GTDB): domain Bacteria; phylum Pseudomonadota; class Alphaproteobacteria; order Rhodospirillales; family HT1-32; genus HT1-32. The sequence goes on along the minus strand of JAVKCR010000111.1, from coordinate 4,361 downwards.
CGGTGACAACCACCCGGTTCGGCTGTTCGATCGAGAAATTGACGTTCTCGATCAGCTTGACGCCTTCATCGTCCACGAGGCTCAGGTTGGAGGCCTCGATCTTGCCGTCGAGACGCACGGATTCATCCGGATCGCTGGTCAGCACGGCTTCGTCGAGCATGCCTTCGGCGCCGAACTGTTCTACCAGTTGGTCATACTTGATCTGGGCATCGGCCAGCCGCTGGTACCAGCCCAGTAGTTCCTTCCAGGGGGCTGACAGGTCCTTGTGTGCCGCGATCGAGGCGGTCAGCGCACCGATGGTGAAATCGCCGGCGATCACCAGGTAGCCACCGACGAGGTAGAAGGCGATCGGCGTCACCTGCGCAAGGAAGTTGTTCACGAACTTGATCAGGAACTTCCAGATATAGATGCGCAGGCGAATGAAGTAGATCTCGCCGAGAGTCGCACCGATCCGGGTTGATTCCAGCTCGGATGTATCATGCGTATGTACATCGTAGATTCCGCCGACGCTCTCGCCGAGCTGCTGAGAGAGCTGGCGGACCGTACGTACCCGTTCGCGCGCGAGACCGTTGACGATCTTCTGGAGTTTCGGGATCAGGTACATCTGGATCGGAATGGTCGAGACAGCGATCAGTCCCATGATCGGGTCCTGGACGGCAATGAAGCCGAGCGCGGTCAGCAGAATGCCGCCCTGGTAGACCGGGAGAGCGATCGAATCCCCGAAAAAACCGCCGACCGGTTCCGTCTCCGCGGTGATCATCGAAACCACCTCGCCCTGCGAAAGTTTCCGGAACTGCGGCACCGGGAATCTCAGGATCCGGTGGAACAGAATGAACCGCAGCCGACGGAGCAGGCGCTCGTTCATCGCACCGCGATAGACGTTGTTGAAGTATTTCAGCCCGCCATTGATGCAGACGAAGACGAGCAAGGCGATACACAGGAGTAGCAGGTATTCGAGTTGCTCGACGGTGATGCCGAGATAGGGCACTTCGCGGCTTCCCGGGCCAGCACCGATGGCATCATTGATGATCACCTTCGGCAGTTCGAAGGTGATGTAGAGAATTGGATGCGATATCAGGGCCGTCACCACGAGCACGATCTGCTCGCGTTTGCTGAAGGCCAGAATGTAGCGATATAGCGAGCGCTTCATCGGCGCGGCGCCCCCCGAGATCCGACTGGACAGTCTAGAACGCTACCCGCAGGCTGGACGCTGCGCAACCGAAGGCGGAGGAGTGCCGGATCACGCTTCGGCGATCCGGCCGCGTCCCTACCATTCGAAACGCTCGACGCCGGTGAATTCGACGTGCTCGCCGTCGGAGGTTTCGATGTGGCCGCTCGCGTCCTCGGTAAGGCGGATATATTCCTTGCCGTCCTCGTCGACGCCCTGTTCGACGATCTCGCCCTGGTCGAGATGAAGGGTCCAGCTTGCGTTGGCGCCTTCGCTCGGCCCGCTGTCGACGCCTTCCATGCGGACGGTGTCCGTCCAGCCGTCACCGCCGCTGATGCTGTCGTTGCCACCACCTCCGAGCTTGAAGATGAACAGGTCGTTTCCGTGCCCGCCTTCGAGGTGGTCGTCGCCGGCGCCACCCGAGATGGTGTCGTTCCCGTCGCCGCCATAGATCGTGTCATCTCCGGCGGTTCCGGTCACGGTGTCGTCGCCGCGGCCGGCGTCGATCCGGCTGATGTTGACCAGCGTGGAATTCGAGAAATCAAGATTGTTGGCGTTGTTGTTGCCCTCGACCTGGCTGGCTGAATTTCCGCCGTGGACGACTTCGATGGAATTGTCGGCGCTGAAATTGTCGAAAATCAGGTCGCCATCATTTGCCGCCATCACGGTATCGGTTCCATCACCGCCATGCAGTTCGTCGTACTGGTCACGATCAGCCCTGCCCTCCAGCACCAGCGTGTCGTCGCCATCGCCGCCATAAAGCGTATCGTTGCCGTGGCCGCCACGCAGGATGTCATTGCCTTCGTCACCGAAGAGGATATCGTCATGCGCGCCACCGTCTATGGTGTCGTTGCCGGCGCCGCCGCGGACGGTATCGTTGTTGTCGCCGCCATCGATCGAATCGTCGCCGGCCGACCCGGTTACCGTGTCATTGCCGCGCCCGGCATCAATCTCGCTGATATTGATCAGCGTGGTGTTCGAGAAATCCAGCGTGTTGGCGGAATTGTTGCCCTTGATCTTGCTGGCGGAAGACCCGCCATCGACGACTTCGATCGAGTTGTTGCCGTAAAAGCCGTCGAAGGTCATGTCGCCGTCATTCAGCGCCTTCACGGTATCGATGCCCTCGCCGCCATCGAGATGATCATACTGATCGCGCGAGGCATTGCCCTCGAGATAGATCGTGTCGTTGCCCGAGCCGCCGAAGATCGTATCGGTTCCATGGTTGCCGCGCAGGTGATCGTCTCCGGCGCCACCATGGATGATGTCATCGTGGTTTCCGCCGTCGATAATGTCATTGCCGGCGCCGCCATCGATGGAATCTTCATGGTTTCCGCCATCGACATAATCATCGCCATCGCCGGCGTCGATCCGGTCGTCGCCACTCCCGCCGAAGATGACGTCGTCGCCACCGCCGCCAAAGACGGTGTCGTCGTCGCTGCGGGCTTCGATCGTGTCGCCTCCAAGACCGCCGGTAAGCGTGTTCTCGTGATTGTCACCGATGATGTGCTGTCCCATCATCTCGACCAGCTGACCGGCCGAATAGGTCACGTCGCCGAACTGGAAGCTTTCCACATCGGTTACGATATCCGTGCCGTCGCGACCATCGACCGTATCGGTGATGGTGAAGCTGCCATCCTGGTTCTGGACAACCTGGTAATCGGCATAATTCCCGCTGAAAACGGCCACGTCCGAGCCGTCGCCGCCGGACAGCGTATCATTGCCGGCGCCGCCCGTGAGCAGATCGTCGCCACCACCTCCAATCAGCGTATCGCTACCTGCCCCGCCGGAAAGCTCGTCATTGCCGGATTCTGTGTTGGCGGCAACACCCGAGACGTCGAACGACATGGTGCCGCCCCAGGGCATCCGTTCACCGCTGTAATTGTCGACATAGTCCCCGTCGGTCTCGGCCTCGAGGACGGTCCCGTTATAGGTGATGCTGTCGACGATCAGGTTCCGGTCGCCGCTTCCCCGGACGTAGCGATCGTTGGTGAACTCGATCTCGATGGTGGAAGGATCAATGCCGTCAGGCAGCGTCACGGCCACATCCTGCCACACGACATCATCCATGGAACCATAGGTGCCGTTGTTCGACCAAGTGACGTCGCCTTCGGCCACGACCTCGCCATTGACCTTGATCTGGTAGTGCGGATCGCCCTGGTAGGCTTCGCCGCCAAGCCGGACGGTCAGCGTATTGCCACCGTATCCGTCGCCGGTCAGCACATCGTCGCCGGCTCCGCCCGACAGCGTGTCGTTGCCCTCGCCGCCGGTAATGTCGTCAGCAAGGTCGCCGCCTGTCACCGTATCGTCTCCACCGAGCGCGTCGTAGGATTCCGTCGTGCCGTAATCGGCGTCCGCATTCGGCAGGATGACGTTCTCGCCATTCTCGGTGAACATTTCTTCCGGGATCAGGTCGTCGATCCCGATGGTGCCGTCTGCGAACTGGAAGCTCTCGATGCCCCAGACCTGGTCTGACCCGTCGCGCCCCGCGACGTTGTCGATTATGGTGTAGCTGCCGTCCTCGTTGCCGATGACGGTATAATCCGCCCGGTTGCCGGAATAGATCGCCCTGTCGCCGGCACCATCGCCACCGGTGATGGTGTCGTTGCCGCTGCCGCCGGTGATGGTGTCGTCACCCGCCCCGCCGGCCAGGATGTCGTCACCGGCGCCGCCTGAGATGAGGTCGTTATCCGCCCCGCCATCGACATTGTCCGCACCATCGCCGCCAATGATTGTGTCGTTGCCGGCGCCGGCGGAGAATTGTTCGCCGCCATCAAAACCATGTTCAGCCTGCGCATCGGCATCGGCGAGCGTTACCGTGTCCGCACCGTCGCCGGATGCATATTGCTGGCCATCCTGATAGTTTTCAGCCGATAGCTGGTTGAAATCGACATTGTCGTCGCCGTCGCTGAACACGGTGCCGGCCGCGACATCGACGGTGACAGTCGCCGTTGTCGACCCGCCATTACCATCCGAAATCGTATAGGTGAAGGTTTCCTCGCCTGAGAACTCGTCCGTGGGGGTATAGACCAGTTGACCGTCGACGATCTCGACCGTGCCGTGGGAAAGACCTGAAACGCCGTCGATCGTCAGGCTGTCGCCATCGAGATCGCTGTCGTTCGCGAGGACGTTGATGGTGATCGCCGTGCGGTAGTCGGTCGCCGCATTGTCATCAGCCGCTTCCGGGCCGTCATTG
>JAVKCR010000110.1:0-4563 GCA_040222645.1 Rhodospirillales bacterium | reverse complement strand
TGACTGAGAAATGTCCGCGAATTACATTCAACCTCATGGTTGAATCAGAAGCACACGGACTGAACGAAGTCTTCCACGCACTCGGCGATTCCACGCGCCGCCGGATGCTCCGAGACCTCGCCTCGGGCGACCGCACGGTCGGCGAACTTGCCGCCCCGTTCGACATCTCGCTGCAGGCGGCGTCGAAACATATCAAGGTGCTGGAGAAGGCGGGCCTGATCGAACGCGAGGTGAAATGGCGTACCCATGTCTGCCGCCTCGTCCCCGGCCCGCTCGCCAGCGCCCACGAGTGGATTGCCTTCTACGAGCGTTTCTGGACCGACCGTCTCGACATCCTCGACCGCCTGCTGCGCGACGAGGACAAGGCCAAGGACAGCACATCCGGACGCAAACCCGAAGGAGACAAGACATGAACGCCGAAACCGCCATCGCCGACCACGGCCGGCTCATCGAACCGGCGACGCTGGAGATCCAGCGCCTGCTGCCGGGACCCCCTGACCGCATCTGGGCCTACCTGACGGAGAGCGATCTCCGCCGCCAGTGGCTCGCCTCGGGCGAGATGGAGCTCAAGCCCGACGCCCCGTTCGAACTGGTCTGGCGCAATGACGAACTGACCGACCCGCCGGGCGACAAGCCGGAAGGCTTCGGCTGCGAGCACCGCATGACCTGCCGGATCATCGAAGCGGAAGAGCCGCGCTTTCTCGCCTTCACCTGGGGCGAGAACAGCGAGGTTTCCTTCACGCTGGAACCGCGCGGCGAGAAGGTGCTGCTGACCATCCTCCACAGCCGCGCCCCCGACCGCTCGACCCTGCTCATGGTCTCTGCCGGCTGGCACGCCCATCTCGACGTCCTCGCCGCCTGCGCCGCCGGCACCGAACCCACCCCGTTCTGGGACAACTGGCTCCGCCTCAAGGAAGACTACGACCGCCGCCTGCCGGCGTGAGGGATTGAGGGGGAGAGGGTTGCAGCCGATGGCCGCTCCCTCCCCCCTTGTTCGTCTCCGATTTCTCGCACCTCCCCCTCATTCCCGCGCTCGCGGGAATCCAGGACCGACAGGCACAAGTTCTCCGACCTGGATTCCCTCGTTCGCGAGGACGAGGGTTGAGCGAAACCGCTAAGACCGGTCAGCCTGCCCGGTCCGCCGCCCACTATTCCGCCGCGCTGCGCTTGGGCAGCACCCAATTGCGACGCGGGAAGTGGCAGGTATAGCCGTTCGGAATCCGCTCCAGGTAGTCCTGGTGCTCCGGCTCGGCTTCCCAGAAATCCCCCGCGGGTTCGACTTCCGTCACGACCTTGCCCGGCCACAGGCCGGAGGCTTCGACATCGGCGATGGTGTCCAGCGCCACCTGTTTCTGTTCATCGTCCAGGTAGTAGATCGCCGACCGGTAGCTGGGGCCGAGATCGTTGCCCTGCCGGTTCGGCGTGGTGGGATCGTGGATCTGGAAGAAGAACTCCAGCAGGTCACGATAGCTGGTCACCGCCGGGTCGAAGACGATCTCGATTCCCTCGGCATGGCTGCCGTGATTGCGGTAGGTCGCGTTGGGCACGTCGCCGCCCGTATAGCCGACGCGGGTCTCGATAATGCCGGGCCGCTTGCGGATCAGATCCTGCATGCCCCAGAAGCAGCCGCCGGCCAGAATTGCACGTTCAGTCATTGGTTCGGTCCTCCAAGCACCTGACGGAGATAGTCTCGGTGCTCGTCAGCTTCAACTGCAAGCCGAATCACGAAACGCTGACTGGCCGAGATGATGCAGCAGCGCGGGCGATTCTGAGCGGCTGGACATGCAACACACACCCTCCCCCTCGTTCCCGCGAAACCGGGAACGAGGGGGAGGCGGAGGACGAATACCCTGCCTGAAGACGGCTCGGCCCGTTCTCCCGGGGTCGTGGAACGCGTTCAGGACGAGGGGTCTGGTTGATGCTTCCACCGGTTCAATCCGGATACGGGATCCGGCAAGGCCCCGACATCATTCATCTTCCTCGACCGTCGGCAGGTCGACGGCGGACATCAACCGCCCCTCGCCGCGCCGGTAGAGCATGGAATCCGCCGCCGGGGCCAGCAGGCTGTCCCAGGCCTTGAAGCCCTCGAAAATCCTGTTGTGCGGAATGTCGCCGCAACCCGGCACCTCGCACTCGAACTTGCCCTTCGGGCAGGCATTGAAATGGCAGAGCCGGCCGATATAGCGGTCGCTGCCCGGCTCGATCAGGAAGACATCCACTTCATGGTTCGCGATACTCACCCCCGTGCCCGCCAGGTAGGCATCCCGGAGAGCGAGGTCGCGCGCCCGGCGCAGGCGGTTCAACCGGTGGAAGGATGAGAGCCATACCGCCAGGTCGAGATCCTTGCATTCATGCCACACCTCGATGCCGGCGCGCCGGAATTCCCGGAACCGCGGCACCTCCTTCCACAAGGCCCGGGCGACAGAGCCGATCACCGCGACCGCCTCGACCTCGTCGAATTTCATGAAAGCGCCCGTCACCACGTCGGCCGCCATCCGGAGCTGGTGCTGGCGACGCAGCATGTAGCCATTCTGTTCCCTGATCGACGATCGCCGCATCCGGGTCATCCCAGCAGTTTGACGAGGTTCCGCTTGCGCCGGTGACGCTCCCGGACGTCCGCCAGGTAGGCGGCCTGTTTCGCGGCGTCTTGCAGCCCCGCCATGCGGGCGATCAGGGAGGCTGCCTGCTCGTAGGCCTGGTTGCCGCCGGTTGCGGCAAACTCCTCCACACGTTCCGCATAGACCGCGAGGGCCTCCGCCGCGTGCGTTGATTCGCTGGCCGCGGCAAGCTCCATCCTGATGCCCGGCGACGCCCCGTGATCGCGAACGAAGTCCCAGGCATCCCCGAACATCCGCTCTTCGACCAGCACCCTGACGAGCAGATCCGCCGGCGAATGCCAGGGGGTGGCGCGCGCGCCGTCAAGCCTGCCGCGCAGGAAGTCGATCGTGCGTCGCGCAGTCTTCGCTCCACCAAGTCTGCGCAACCGGCCGTAGAGACCGATACCCGGCGCCCTCTCGAAGGCGCGCCACAGATGCGCCTCCGCCTCATCCTTCCGACCCGCCTCCAGCAGCAGATCGACGGCGAGACTCACCAGGCCTTCCTGCGGCCGCTCGTCCTCGAACAGCCACAGCCCTTCTTCCGCATAACGGAGGGCGTCTGCCGCGCGGCCATGCTCCCGGCAGAACCCGGCGAGTTCGAGATAGGCCCGGGACGATGTCAGGTCTCTGCGGCGCAGCGCAATCCGCCGCTCCAGGTCGCCGTCGCGTTCGGCGAAGAAATCCAGGATCGAGGCGAGCCGGTCGTCATCCAGCTCGAAATCATCCGTTTCCCGGTCAGGACCGGTTCCCGCCGGCAGTTTCTCCCAGGCATCCTCCGCCAGCCGGCGATATTCGCCGAGCCCGGTCTCGCCCAGAACCTCTGCATATCGCGCCGCCGCATCACGGAAAACGCCATATCCCCCTTCCGTCTCGCGCCGGAACAGATCGCGGGCGAGAGCAAGCGGACCGGGCCGGGCGGACAGGCAGGCCTCCAGATGGGTCTGTTGCGCCCGTTCGAACAGCATGCTGCAGTACCCGTCGGAATCATCGATATCGGCGATGGCCCGCTCGATCCGCTCGATCGCGTAGACGGCAAGTTCGGCGGCAAGCGCCGCGCGCTGACCGCCGGCCAAATCATCCAGCGCGTCGAGCGTCGCGGCCACGCCGGCCGCCCAGTCCGGGGCGCGGTCGTAATCGATGAAGCCCCGGGTACGTGTCGCGTCGCGGATCGCGGAACGCAGTTTCGGCCCGGCGGCCCCGTCGTCGGCGCCGGCAGCGATGGATGCGAGTTCAAGTTTCCGGAGCAGGTCGGGGTCCCGGCCTGCCGCGTCGATGATCATCCCGACAAGCCTGTCCGCGTCCATGGTCTTCAGATAAGCCCGTATGGAGTCCAGGAGCGTGTTGCCGCCCGGCTTCTCCTCGTTCGCCGCCAGGGCGACAGCGACCATATGCTTGCAGAAGCCCAGGCGATCAAAAGCCGGACACGAACATTCGCCCTCAATTATGGAAGCGGCCCCGGTAACGATTGTCCGGTACTCCTCGGTTCCGGCGACGCGGGCCAGGACCCGGTCCCGATCCACGCCGATTATTTCTGCCATTCCCTGCCCGAAATAGGCTTCTCCACGCGAGAAAGTCTGTTCGCCAGCCAGGTTCCGGAGCGCCTGGACGTCAAAGCGGGGAGAACTCGCAGCTTTCTTTTTCTTACCCGACAAACCGATCCACCGGTCTCAATAAAGTCCAATGTCTCGCCCATCGTAGCCAATGCATCGCCACGAATCCATTGGCCGGTGCGCCTGCGATTTTTGTTATAGCCGCTCAGAATGCCTCTGCCCCCTCGTTCCCACGAAAGCGGGAATCCAGGACGGACAGGCACAGCCCAGGTTCACTGATGGAGTGGACGGCCCCTAACGGCATCAATGTGCCAGAATGAGGTATTGGAAACTCAATCGAAGGAGCCGTCCTGTGGACCAGATTATTCGCATTGGCATGGATACGTCCAAGAGTGTTTTTCAGTTGCATGGCGTGA
>JAVKCR010000109.1:0-8860 GCA_040222645.1 Rhodospirillales bacterium | reverse complement strand
CGGCTTCCCGACCTAACTCCTGATATGGCAGGGGGTCGGCACGCTGCATCGACGCTTCAAGCTCAGCATGGACCAGATCCGGGCCCAGCAGTTCAAGCGCGGATCCGACGAGTTCATCGCGATCGAGACCTACCTCGCCTGGCGCGGAATCGGTCTTCCGGTCGAGACTCCGGCGGTCAGACAATAACCTAGAGACTGCTACAATGCGGTCCGCCGCGGCGGTTCCCATCCTCCCGGGAACCGCCGACGGGACCGGCTTGCCCGGCGGCGGGGCTTCGGAAGACAGGAAAAGAGGACAGACATGATCTCGCGTCGCGAATTTCTCCAGGTCGGAGCGGCCACGGCCGGATTGCTCGGCAGCGGGTTCTCGCTCCGGGCCTTCGCGCAGCAGAAGGTCACCCAGGACGACCTGCTGGCGTTCGAGCCGACGGGCAACGTGACGCTGCTGCATATCACCGACATGCATGCGCAGCTGGTGCCGATCTATTTCCGTGAACCCTCGATCAATCTCGGCGTCGGGGAATTCTCCGGCCTGCCGCCGCATATCACCGGCGAGAACTTCCTGAAGCGATTCGATCTCGAGCCCGGCACCTACCGCGCCTACTCGATGGCGAGCGTCGATTTCACCGCACTGGCGCGTACCTACGGCAAGGTCGGCGGCGTCGACCGGCTTGCGACGCTGGTCAAGTCGGTGCGCGCGTCGCGTCCCGACCAGACACTGTTCCTCGATGGCGGCGATACCTGGCAGGGCAGCTACACATCGCTGAAGACCTCCGGCGAGGACATGGTGCGGACCATGAACGCGCTCGGCGTCGACGCGATGACCGCGCACTGGGAATTCACCTACGGTTCGGACCGGGTGAAGGAACTGGTCGACATGATGAACTTCCCCTTCCTCGCCGCCAACGTGCGCGACACGGAATGGGACGAGAAAGTGTTCGAGAGCACGGCCTTCTTCGAGCGCGGCGGCGTGAAGATCGCCGTCATCGGCCAGGCCTTCCCCTATACCCCGATCGCCAACCCGCGCTACATGATCCCGACCTGGAGCTTCGGCATCCGGGAGACGGAACTGGCAGAAAAGGTCACGGCGGCGCGGGCCGAGGGCGCCGAACTGGTCGTGCTCTTGTCGCATAACGGCTTCGACGTCGACCGGAAGCTGGCCTCGCGGGTCGAGGGCATCGACGTCATCCTGACCGGCCACACCCACGATGCGGCGCCGGAAGCCATCAAGGTCGGCAAGACGCTGCTGATCGCCTCCGGCAGCCACGGCAAGTTTCTCTCCCGCCTCGATCTCGACGTTAAAGACGGGGAGGTGAAGGGCTACAATTACAAGCTCATTCCGGTGCTGTCCGACGTCATCGCGCCGGACCCGGAAACCGCCGCGCTGGTCGCGGAAATTCGCGGGCCGCACAAGGCGGATATCGAGCGCGTTGTCGGCAAGACCGATTCGCTGCTTTACCGCCGCGGCAATTTCAACGGCACCTTCGACGATCTGATCTGCGACGCGCTGCTGGCCGAGCGCGATGCCGAGATCGCGCTGTCGCCGGGTTTCCGCTGGGGCGCCTCGCTGCTGCCCGGCCAGGACATCACGGTCGACGATATCTACAACATGACGGCCATCACCTACCCGAACGCCTACCGGTCGGAAATGACCGGCCAGCTTATCAAGGACATCCTCGAGGACGTCGCCGACAACCTGTTCAATCCCGATCCCTACTACCAGCAGGGCGGCGACATGGTGCGTGTCGGCGGCATGGGCTACCGCATCGATCCGTCGAAGGAGATCGGTTCGCGGATCTCGGAGATGACCGTTCTGAAGACCGGCCAGAAGGTCGATCCGCAGGCCAGCTACGTGGTCTCCGGCTGGGCCAGCGTGAACGAAGGGACGGAAGGTCCCCCGGTCTACGACCTGGTGACGAACTACGTCGCCTCGCAAGGCACGGTTTCCGTCGCCCCCAACGATTCAGTGAAGATTGTCGGCCTCTAGGCCGGACAGCACGAGCGGAATGGAAAGATGAGCGAAAACAGTACGACCGACCTCAAGTCGGGCAGCCGTCGCCGGTTCCTGCGGGCCGGCCTTGCCGCCGCCGGTGGCGCCGCGGCCTTCGCGACGGGCGCCCGGGCCGCGGCACCGGACCCGGCGATCGTCGAGAAACAGGTCTGGAACCAGGCGCTCGGCGAAGGCGTCGCCTCCCGGCCCTACGGCACGCCGTCGCCGTTCGAGGCGCATGTGAAGCGCCGCAACGTCGATTGGCTCACCGCCTCGCCGGAATCCTCGGTCAACTTCACGCCGCTGCACGAGCTGGACGGATTCGTGACCCCGAACGGTCTCTGCTTCGAGCGTCACCATGCGGGTATTGCCGAAATCGACCCGGCGAAGCACCGGCTGATGATCAACGGCCTCGTCGACCGCGAGCTGGTCTTCACCATGGAAGACCTGAAGCGTTTCCCGCGGGTCAACCGGTTCTACTTCCTCGAATGCGCCGCCAATTCCGGCATGGAATGGCGCGGCGCGCAGCTCAACGGCTGCCAGTTCACCCATGGCATGATCCATTGCGTCCAGTATTCCGGCGTGATGCTGAAAACCCTGCTCGAGGAAGCCGGCCTCAAGACCAACGCGAAATGGCTGATGCCGGAAGGCGCCGATGCAAGCGGCATGAACCGGTCGGTTCCGCTCGGGAAGGCGCTGGAGGATTGCATGGTCGCCTTTGCCATGAACGGCGAGGCGCTGCGGCCGGAACAGGGCTATCCGCTGCGCCTCGTGGTGCCGGGCTGGGAAGGCAACATGTGGGTCAAGTGGCTGCGCCGTATCGAGGTCGGCGATGAGCCCTGGCATGCCCGCGAGGAAACCTCGAAATACACCGACCTGCTCGAGAACGGAAAGGCGCGGCGCTTCACCTGGGTGATGGATGCCAAATCCATCGTCACCAACCCGAGTCCGCAGGCGCCGATGCTGCACAAGGGCTGGAACGTGCTCTCCGGTCTCGCCTGGTCGGGCGCCGGCGCCATCAGCCGAGTCGATGTCAGCCTGGACGGCGGCGCCAACTGGCAGTCGGCGGAACTCCAGGGTCCTGTCATGCCACGCTGCCTGACCAGATTTTACGTGAATTTCGAGTGGAACGGCCAGCCGCTGCTGATCCAGTCCCGCGCCATCGACGATACCGGCTACATCCAGCCGACCAAGGACGAGCTGCGCGCGGTGCGCGGCACCAACTCGATCTATCACAATAACGGGATCCAGACCTGGCATGTCCGGGCCAACGGCGAGGTCGAGAATGTCGAGGTTTCCTGAATTCCTGCTCGCCGCCGGTGTCGTGCTGACGCTGGCCGCCACCCCCGCCCAGGCCCAGAAATACGGCCTCGGCCGCACCGCCCTGCCGGAAGAGGTGAAGGCCTGGAACACCGATGTCCGCCCCGACGGCCAGGGTCTGCCGGAAGGCTCCGGTTCGGTCGAGCAGGGCGAGGAAGTCTTCGCGGCACAATGCGCCTCCTGCCACGGCGATTTCGGCGAGGGCATCGACCGCTGGCCGGTTCTCGTCGGCGGGCAGGGGACACTGAAGTCGGAGAACCCGGTCAAGACCATCGGTTCCTACTGGCCCTATCTCTCGACTGTCTACGACTACATCTACCGGGCCATGCCGTTCGGCAACGCCCAGAGCCTGACCGATGACGAGGTTTACGGGATCGTGGCCTACCTGCTCTACATGAACGAGATGGTCGAAGACGATTTCGTGCTGTCGAAAGAGAACTTCTCGGACGTGAAGATGCCGAACGAGGCGAACTTCATCGAGGATACCCGTCCGGACACCCCGACGCTCGCCCAGGGAGAGCCCTGCATGCGCGACTGCAAGCAGGATGTGAAGGTGACCAAGCGCGCAATGGTTCTCGACGTGACGCCGGACGAGGAAGACGACGATGCCGGTGAACAGATGGCGAGCGCCGATCCGAACGCCCTCGATGCCGCGCTGACCGAGGCGGGCGAGGGCCTGTTCAAGAAGCGCTGCGCTGCCTGTCACGATGTCACTGCCGGCAAGCACAAGACCGGTCCCAGCATGCAGGGCGTTTTCGGCCGGCCGGCCGGCACGACCGACGGCTTCCGGAAATATTCGAAGCAGATCGTCAGCTCAGGCCTGACCTGGGACGAGGCCACCCTCGACGCTTTCCTTACCAAGCCGCGCGACGTGATCAAGGGGACCCGGATGTCCTTCGGCGGCCTGCGCGACGAGGATGACCGCAAGGCGATCATCGAGTACCTGAAATCGATCTCGCAACCCTGACGGGGAAACCGAGCCCCGGGTCGCCTCCTATCGATCCGACGCCTGCCAGCGCGGATTGATCCAGGGTTCCGCGTTCTCCGGGGCGAGCAGGGGGCGGCCGAGAATGTGATCGGCGGCCTTTTCGCCGGTCATGATCGACGGGCCGTTCAGATTGCCGTTGGTGATGCGCGGGAAGATCGAGGAATCGGCGACCCTGAGGCCGTCGACCCCGATCACCCGGCAGTCCGGATCGACCACGCTGATCGGGTCTTCCCTGCGTCCCATCCGGCAGGTGCCGCAGGGATGGTAGGCGCTCTCCGCGTGGTCGCGGATATGGGCGTCGAGCTCGTCGTCGGACTGCACCTGGTTGCCGGGCAGGATCTCCTTGCCCCGGAACGGCTCGAACGCAGCTTGCGCGAAGATCTCGCGGGTGAGGCGGATGCAGTGGCGGAAATCGGCCCAGTCCTGTTCCGTCGACATGTAGTTGAAGCGGATCACCGGATCATCCGCCGGGTCGGCGGACCTCAGCGTGACCGACCCGCGCGAGGCCGAGCGCATCGGCCCGACATGGGCCTGGAATCCGTGCCCCTCCGCCGCCGCCTGGCCGTCATAGCGTACTGCGATCGGCAGGAAGTGATACTGGATGTCCGGATAGTCGATGCCGGGGCGCGACCGCACGAAGGCGGCGCTCTCGAACTGGTTCGACGCGCCGGGCCCGGTCTTGGCGAGCAGCCATTGCAGTCCGACCCAGGCCTTGCCCGGGAGGTTCCAGTATTTGAACAGCGTGATGGGCTGGATGCAGGCCTGCTGGATGTAGAGTTCCAGATGGTCCTGCAGGTTGGCCCCGACTCCCGGCCGGTCGGCGATGACCTCGATGCCGTGTTCCGCAAGCTGGGCCGCCGGCCCGATGCCCGACAGCAGCAGCAGCTTCGGCGAGTTGATCGAAGAGGCGGCGAGGATCACCTCGCGGCGCGCGCGCACCACCTCGATTCTGCCGCCGCATTCAACCTCGACGCCGACAGCCCTACCGTTCTCGATGACGATGCGGCGCGCGAGGCAGCGATGGAGGTCGAGGTTGGGGCGTTTCAGGGCCGGTTTCAGGTAGGCGTTGGCGGCGGACCAGCGGCGGCCCTGCCAGACCGTCTGTTCCATCGGCCCGAAGCCTTCCTGCTTCTCGCCGTTGTAATCGTCGGTGGTCTCGAAACCGGCCTGTCGGCCAGCCTCGACGAAGGCGGAGAACAGCGGGTTGTCGCGCTTGCCGCGGCTGACATGCAGCGGACCCGACTTGCCGCGCCAGTCCGGGTCGCCGCCATGACCGCCATCATGCCAGTTCTCCATACGCTTGAAGTAGGGCAGAACGTCGGCATAGGACCAGCCGGTCGCCCCGCTGTCGGCCCAGTGATCGTAATCGCGGGCATGGCCGCGCACATAGACCATGCCGTTGATCGAGGATGACCCGCCGACCACCTTGCCGCGCGGACAGGCAAGCTGGCGTCCGCCGAGATGCGGTTCGGGCTCCGAGCGGTAGCCCCAGTCGTAGCGCGGCATGTTCATCGGGTAGGAGAGCGCGCCCGGCATCTGGATCAGCGGACCGGCATCGGTGCCGCCATGTTCCAGCACCAGCACGGAATGGGTGCCGTCCTCCGACAGCCGGGCGGCCATCGCGCTGCCGGCGGACCCGGACCCGACGATGATGAAATCTGCTTCCATGACGATATCCCTTAGCCGACCGGACAGGGCGGCTCAACTGCCGGACGGGCGTCGGACAAGGAAACGCCGCGCCGGTACTTCCGGCGCGGCGCATTCGTTCAGGCCGGATCAGGTTCAGGCGAAGGACCAGCGCTCCATCCAGCGTTCGCCATCGAGATCGAAGTTCGAACCGTACTGCTTCGGCTCGGCCAGTTTGTCCGAGGTCGCGAAGACGTAGGAGGCGAACATCGGGATGATGGCGCCGCCGTCCTGGTTCAGGATCGCCTGCATTTCGTAATACATCTGCCGGCGCTTCGCCTCGTCCAGTTCGGCGCGGGCCGTGATCAGCAGTTCGTCGAAGCGGGTATTCGACCAGAACGTATCGTTCCACGCCGCGCCCGACTGGTAGGCGGTGGTGAACATCTGGTCTTCCACCGGCCGGCCGTTCCAGTAGACCGCGGAGAAGGACTTCTTCATCCAGACATCGGCCCAGTAGCCGTCATTCGGCTCGCGCACGACCTCGAGGTCGATGCCGCATTTGTTCGCCGAGTTCTGGTAGAGCACCGCCGCGTCGACCGCGCCGCCGAAGGCCGCGTCGGCGGCGGAGAGCGCGACCTTGAGCGAGGACACGCCGGCCTTGCCGAGATAGAACTTCGCCTTGTCCGGATCGAAGGCGGTCTGCTCCAGCTCGTCGTTGTAGAAACGCTGGCCCCGGCCGATCGGGTGGTCGTTGCCGACATTGCCGTAGCCGAACAGGATCTTCTTCACCAGTTCCTCGCGGTCGACGGCGTATTTCAGCGCGAGACGGATATTGACGTCGGTGAAAGGCGCCTGGTTACAGGACATCGCGAAGGTGTAATGCTGGTTGCCGGCGACCGTATTGATGCGAACGCCGGGCTTGCGCTTCAGCAGATGCACCGTCTTCAGGTCGAGACGGTCGATGGCGTCCACCTCGCCGGAGACCAGCGCCGTGGTGCGGGCGTTGAGGTCGACCAGCGCCAGCATCTCGGCCGAATCGAAGAAGCCGCGGTCATCGGCCCAGAATCCGTCATGGCGTTCGAAGGCGGCCGAGATACCCGGCTTGAAGTCCTTCAGCCTGTAGGCGCCGCAGCCATTGCCGGACTTCCAGTCCGCCGCGCCGTCCTTGGCCGGGACGATGGAGAGGTGGTAGTCCGACAGCACGAACGGGAAGTCGGCGTTCGCGGCGTTCAGCGAGAACGTGACGCTGTGGCTGTCGTTCGCCTTGATATCCGTGATCGCCTCGACCAGCGGCTTGGCGGCCGAGGTCGATTTCTCGCCGCGGTGATGGTTGATCGCGGCGATCACGTCGTCGGCGCCGAACGGCTTGCCGTCGTGGTAGGTGACGCCCTTGCGAAGCGCGAAGGTCCAGGTCTTGGCATCGGGGGTAGCTTCCCAGCTTTCGGCGAGGCAAGGCTGCAAGGAGCCGTCCGAGCCGACTTCCGTCATGTAGCCGTGGATGCCGAACAGCAGCGCCGAGGTGAAGCCGTTTTCGGCAAGGCCGGGATCGAGGGTGTCGGTGGTGGAGCCGTGCGCCTTGCCCATGCGCATATGGCCGCCCTTCCTGGCCGCGCTGGCGGACCGGAACGGCAGGCCGGTCGCGCCGAGCGCACCGATCGCCGCGCCCGCCATCAAGAAACCGCGTCTGCCGAATGGCATGCCGTTGCCGGCCTTCTGGTTGATCGTTGTCATGAAAACCTCCTCAGTTTGTCATTCAGTCGATACGAAACGGTCGTGCAATGCCGTCGGCGCAAATCTCAGCGCTGACGGAGACGGAGCAGTTACAAGCCCGGAAAGCGTCGGCCACGCCCCGCCTCCCTGCGGTGCGGCGAGCCCGATACGATTGCTTTTTTGTTTCGGCCGCAAGTCTAGCCCGCCTTTCCCGTCATTTCCAATCCGGCTCGAAGGCCGGGGGCCGCGGCCATCGCGAGACGCTGTCGAAATCGGACAGTTCGAGATGGCTGCGGGAGAATTCGTTGGCCGGGTCGCGCGGCGGCCGGTAGTCCCAATGCGCGCGCCGCCCGGTCTCGAGCGCCCCGGTCAGCAGCCGGCGGCGGCGCTGGCTGTCGAGCACCCGGGTGCGGATCTCGTCGGTGTTCCAGTGCCGGGCCGCGGCGCCCCTGAAGGTCGTCATCCGCTCGGCGCAGGCTGGGTCCGCCGCGCGATTGACCCGTTCGCCCGGGTCGGATGCGAGATCGAACAGCATCTCCGGGTCCGACGGGCAGGCGACATACTTCCAGGCGCCCTCGCGCAGCATCAGGATCGGGGCGATCGACCCCTCGCCGCAATATTCCACGGCGACCCGGCGGTCGGGGTGGATGCTGCCGAGCAGTGACGCACCGTCGAGCGGATCGATGGTCTCCGGCTTCGCCGCACCGCCGATGGCGGCGATATCGACCAGGGTCGGCAGGAGATCGACCTGGGAGACCGGTGTCGCCACGCTCCGCCCGTCGGCAATTCCCGGCAGGCTGAGGATCAGCGGAATGCGCGACGAATGCTCGAACGGGCTCATCTTGTACCAGAGACCGCGTTCGCCGAGCATGTCGCCGTGGTCGGAGAGGAAGATCACCGCGGTGTTGTCGCGCTGGCCGGTATGTTCGAGCGCGGTGAGCAGGCGTCCCAGCCAGCGGTCCACGTAGGTGACGTTGGCGTAATAGGCGCGGCGCGACCGGCGGATGTCCTCGTCATCGATGCGCACCGCGTCGAGCGCGATGACCTTCTCGAGGCGGAGGGAGTGCGGGTCGTTCTTTGCCGCATCTGGCCGGGGAACCCTCGGCAGGTCGATCTCCATGCCGTCATAGAGATCCCAGTCGTCGATGCGCGCGGCATAGGGGTCGTGCGGATGGATGAAGCTCGCGACATGGCAGAACGGACGGTCGTCCCTGTTGCGGGCGGTG
>JAVKCR010000108.1:0-17040 GCA_040222645.1 Rhodospirillales bacterium | reverse complement strand
CGCCGGCGCCGATGCCCTGGCATGGGTCCTGAATCGAGTTCAGGATGACGTGAGCGGAGATGTTCTGAGGTTTTCCCCAACCCTGTCATCCCGGGGCGGTCGGAGGCCGAGCCCGGGACCTCGGGCGTCTTCCACAGACTCAGGAGATCCCGGACTGCCGCAGCGCGGCATCCGGGATGACAATTCAGAGAGGTGGGGGTGGAACGATTGCGCCGGGTCATGTCCCGGAAGTAGCACCCGGCGGGCCGGGCGGGCAATGCCTATTCGGCCGCGCGGGCCCTGTCGAGCGGGAGCATGTCGGTCAGCTCGTCCCAGACCCTGTCGACCGGCACGGCCTCGACGCAGGGAAAGACGTCGTACTTGGTCGCCCGCTTGTGGCAGCGCCAGAAGCAGTGATAGCACTCCATCTCGTGATGCACGAAGCGCGCGTTGGCGGGGCGCACCTCGTCGGGATAGGGCACGAAGGAGCCGAAATGGCCGCCGCCGACGATGGTCAGCGTCGGTGTGCCGAGCGCGATGCCGAGATGCGCGGGACCGGTATCGTTCGACACCATCGCCGCCGCGCTGCGCAGCAGGTCGAGCAGTTCCGGCAGTTTCGTGCGACCGATCAGGTCGATCACCCCCGGCCGGTTGAGCCGGAGCCGAAGCTCGCCATGCACGTTGGATTCCCCGGCGCTACCCACGAATGCTACCCGGTACCCGCGATCCAGCAGGCGCCGCGCGATCTCCAGGTAATCCTCGAACGGCCAGCGCCGGCCATATTCGTTGGAGCCGAAATTCAGCACCACGTAGGGCCGTCCCGGCTCCACCGGCGGCGGCGCATCCCGCCAGTTCAGCCGCGGCGCTTCGGGTGCGATGGTGCGCCCGGCGAGCTCCGAGACGAAGCGGAAATGGCGCACCGTCTCGTGCACCGGGTAGGCGCCGGTATCGACGATCTTCGTGAAGCGGGCGAGGTAATAGTCGAATTCGGCCTGGGTAGCAGGAGACGTATAGGGTAGCGAGACGATGGTACGGGTAGCGCCGGACAGCCAGACCAGCGAATCCGCCGCCATCGCCTTGCGGAAGAACATGTCGCAGACCGTGGTATGCGGGTTCTGCCAGCGGATCTTCAGCGCGGTTTTCAGCCGGTACCAGGCGCGCCGTTCGAAGGCATGCTCGTCGATGGCGATGACCTTGTACCCGGCGAAGGCGATGTCGGCGAGCCCGCCCCAGGAGCGGCAGCCGACCACGGTGACCTGGTCGCGCGGAAAGCCGAAGGCCTCGCCGTAATGGTCGAGCGCGCTGCGGAACAGCACCATGTCGCCGATGCCGTCCATGCGCACGACCATGAGGCCCTGCTTGCGCTTCGGAACGGGCAGGAAGCGGGCGAGCCAGTCACCCGGGCGGAAGAGCCACCAGCGCCGCCGCATGCCCTTGCCGGGCAGCGAGCGGAAGCCGCGCAGCGTCTTCGGCATCGCGGCCCCGGCCTTTAGTCCGCTTCGCGCTGGCGGGACGCCTTCTTGCGCTCATGCGGGTCGAGCAGCCGCTTGCGCAGGCGGATCGATTTCGGCGTCACCTCGACAAGTTCGTCCTCGTCGAGATAGGCGAGCGCCTGTTCCAGCGTCATGCGGCGCGGCGGGGTCAGCCGGATCGCGTCATCCTTGCCGGAGGCGCGGATGTTGGTCAGCTGCTTCGCCTTCAGCGGGTTGACCTCGAGATCGCCGGTCTTGGAATTCTCGCCGATGATCATGCCCTCGTAGATCGGCACGCCGGAATCGATGAACATCACACCACGGTCTTCAAGGTTCCAGAGCGCGTAGGCGACGGCGGTGCCGGTCTCGGTGGAGATCAGCACGCCGTTGCGCCGGCCCTGGATCGGGCCCTTGTGCGGGGCATAGGAATGGAACATCCGGTTCATGATGCCGGTGCCGCGGGTATCGGTCAGGAACTCGCCGTGATAGCCGATCAGGCCGCGGGCCGGGGCGAGGAAGGTCACCCGGGTCTTGCCGCCGCCGGAGGGGCGCATGTCGGTCATCTCGGCGCGGCGCAAGCCCATCTTCTCGACCACGACGCCGGAATACTCGTCATCCACGTCGACGACGACTTCCTCGATCGGCTCCATGCGCTGACCCGATTCCGGATCGTTGCGGTAGAGCACGCGCGGGCGGCTGATGGAGAGCTCGTAGACCTCGCGGCGCATGTTCTCGATCAGCTCGCCGAGCTGCAGTTCACCGCGTCCGGCGACCTCGAAGGCGTCCTTCTCGGCGGTTTCCTTGACGCGGAGCGCGACATTGCCCTCGGCCTCGCGCATCAGCCGGTCGCGGATCATCCGCGAGGTGACCTTGTCGCCCTCGCGACCCGCCAGCGGCGAATCGTTGACCGAGAAGGTCATGGCCAGCGTCGGCGGGTCGACCGGCAGCGCCGGAAGCGCCTTCTCGATGGCAGGGTCGCAGACCGTGTTGGCGACGGTGGCGTGCTGCAGGCCGGCGATGGCGATGATGTCGCCGGCGACGGCTTCCTCGACCGGTTCACGCTCCAGCCCGCGGAAGGCGAGCAGCTTGGACAGCCGGCCGGTCTCCAGCACCTTGCCCCTGGGGTCGAGCACGCGCACGGTCATGTTGCGCCTGGCGTGGCCCGACGCGATGCGCCCGGTCAGCACGCGGCCGAGATAGGGGTCGGATTCGAGCGTGGTCACCAGCATCGAGAACGGCTCTTCCTGCTCGCCCGTCGCCGGGATGACATGTCGGACGATGGTGTCGAACAGCGGCGCCAGGCTGTCGCCGGGCTCGGTGGTTTCCGACGCCCAGCCCTGCTTGGCCGAGGCGTAGAGGATGGGGAAGTCGAGCTGTTCGTCATTGGCGCCGAGCGCCGCGAACAGGTCGAAGATCTCCTCGTGCACCTCGTCGGGGCGGCCGTCCGCCTTGTCGACCTTGTTGACCACGACGATCGGCTTCAGGCCGAGCGCCAGCGCCTTCATGGTGACGAACTTGGTCTGCGGCATCGCGCCTTCGGAGGCGTCGACCAGCAGCGCCACCCCGTCGACCATCGAGAGGATGCGTTCCACCTCGCCGCCGAAATCGGCATGGCCGGGGGTGTCGACGATATTGATGCGCACGCCCTTCCATTCCACCGAGGTGCATTTCGCGAGGATGGTGATCCCGCGCTCGCGCTCGATGTCGTTGGAATCCATTGCCCGTTCCGCCACCTGCTGGTTCTGGCGGAAGGTACCGGACTGTTTCAGAAGCTGGTCGACCAGTGTTGTCTTGCCATGGTCGACGTGCGCGATGATCGCGATATTGCGGAACTGCATGTTGAATCCGTTTCTGCGCCCGCTCTCGCGGGCGTCACCGGCCACCGGACATCCGGCGGCGCTTTGTCAAATAAGGCTCTTCAGGGGCCTTGATGGCCGGGCGCCATACTGGGCGATGATTTCCGCCGCAGCTTTCGCACCGATCGCGTGGGCCTCCGTCAGGCTCCGTCCGTTCGTCACACCGAACAGGAATCCGGCGGCATATAGATCACCTGCACCCGTTGTGTCGACGACTTTCTTGACCGGGGCGGCATCGAGCACGTGAATTTCATCGCCGGCGACGATCACCGCGCCCTTCTCGGAGCGGGTCAGGGCGGCGATTTCGCAGACCCCGCGGAGATGCTGGAAGGCATCGTCGAAGCTCGACACCTGGTAGAGCGATTTGATCTCCTCCTCGTTGCCGAACAGGATATCGACATGGCTGGCGATGAAGTCGCGGAACTCGTCGCGGTAGCGGTCGACGCAGAAGGAATCGGACAATGTCAGCGAGACCTTGCGGCCGGCTTCGTGGGCGATCTTCGCGGCGCGGCGGAAAGCCTCCTTCGCCTTCGGCGGATCGAACAGGTAGCCTTCCATGTAGGTGACCTGGCTGGCGGCGACCACATCCTCGTCGATGTCTTCCGGGCCGAGCTCGACGCAGGCCCCGAGATAGGTGTTCATCGACCGCTGGGCATCCTCGGTGACGATGATCAGGCAGCGCGCCGTGGATGGGCCGGTACTTGCCATTTCCGTCGCGAAATGCACGCCGGTCGCGCGCAGGTCATGGGCGAATATCTCGCCGAGCTGGTCGTCGTGCACCTTGCCGATATAGGCCGCCTTGCCGCCAAGCGAGGCGATCCCCGCCGCGGTGTTGCCGGCCGACCCGCCGGACTGCTCGACACCCGCCGGCATGCGGTCGTAGAGATGGTGGGAACGGGTCTCGTCGACGAGGTTCATGGCGCCCTTGACGATGCTGTTCTCGACAAGGAAAGCCTCGTCGGCGCTGGCGATGACGTCGACGATGGCATTGCCAATGCAGGTGACGTCGTAACGAATATCGGACATATGCAGATTTTTCCTTGCCGGATCGGGAGCGCGGCGCAGTATACGGACGCCCGCGCCTATGGAAAGGCGCGATACCCAGAGCTTTGCCACAACTTCCCCGATTGATGTTCGACGCCTTCGCCAAAGCCCTGAAACAGATGCCGGATCCGGCATTCCGCAAGGTGCTGCTGATCGGCATTGCCGCCGGCCTTGCCGTGCTGGCGGCGCTTGCCGGCCTGGTCTGGTGGGGTGCGCGGGCGGCGATTCTCGCCTGGTCGGCCCCGGAATGGGGCTGGGACTGGCTCAATGTCTTCATCGGCGACGCGGTAGACTGGCTGCTCGGCATCGCCGCCGGCGCCGGCGGCATCGTCATCGCCTGGTTCCTGTTCCCGCTGGTGGTGACCTCGGTGGTCGGATTGCTGCTCGAGGAGGTCGCCCGCGCGGTCGAACGCAAGCACTACCCCGATGCCGACGCCCCGCGTGACATCCCGCTGGCGACTTCGGTCGTCAACGCGCTGAAGTTCATCGGCTTCGCGGTTCTGCTCAACATCCTGGCCCTGCCGCTCTACCTGCTGCCCGGCGCCAACATCCTGGTCTATTACGGGCTCAACGGGGTGCTGCTGGGCCGTGAATTCTATCACCTGGTCGCCGAACGCCGGCTCGAGGACGAGGCCGCAAAGGCGCTGAAGCGTCGTCATTCCGCCACAATCTTCCTGTTCGGTGTGGCAGTGGCCTTCTGCATGACGATCCCGGTCGCCAATTTGGCCGCCCCGCTTGTCGCCACCGCGGCGATGCTGCACATGTTCGAAAAGTTCCGCCGCACTGCGGCAAATTGAGAAACTCGCCTGCAATCAAAGGACTCGGCAAAAAACCGCAAGCAAAATTGCAACAACTCTTTTCAAGTTGACAAAATAAAGTTAAACAAAACCGGTTCCGAGTCGCATCAGGATTACCCGATGGCTGAAGACGACACCCCAGACAAAGAGCCAGAAACAGAGCCAGAAACAGAGGTTGATTTGGACGCTCCGCCCCTAAAGCCCTTCTCGCGCAAAGGCAGCCACAACCCGGCCAAGACGCCGTCTGCCGGGTACCGGCCCGATTCCACGCGCCGGGTCGTCGACCTGCCGGGTTATGCGCGTCGGCCGGGCGCCGTGTCCGGCGAGGAAGCCAAGAAGCTGTTCGTCGGCAAGGAAATCAGCCTTTCCGGCGAGATACGGGAATGCGACACCCTGGTCGTCGAGGGCACCGTCGAGGCGGCGCTCAGCGACGCCCGGTCGATCGAGATTCTCGAAAGCGGCCTGTTCAAGGGCGCGGCGGAAGTCGACGAGGCGGAGATCAGCGGCCGTTTCGACGGCGAACTGACGGTGCGTAACAAGCTCCTGGTCCGCTCCGCCGGACAGGTGCTCGGCACCATCCGTTACGGCGAGATCATCATCGAGGCCGGCGGCGAAGTCAGCGGCAAGATCCAGAAGATTTCGGGTTCGGGAGACAAGAATTGAACCTTTCCGGTCGGGCCGCGGCGCCGGTCGCCGCGTTCTCCCTGCTGCTTCTGCTCAGCGCCTGCATCACCGCGGTCGACACCGAGTCCGCTGCCGACATGACGGCGCTCCCGGCGGAGACCTCCCCCGGCATCGCCAGCATCCGCTCTGCGCCCCGTTACCGGTTGCCGTTCGAGGACAACCCGGCCCGGCTTGAAGGACTCAGCGACCATCAGGTGACATCGATCTTCGGCGAACCCGGGTTCCGCCGGAAGGACAAGCCGGCCGAAGTCTGGCGTTACCGCTCCACCGGCTGCATCCTCGATGTCTTCCTCTATCCGGAAGGCCAGAATTTCCGCGTCGCCCATGCCGAGGTTCGCGATTTCGCAACCGACAGCGTCCCGAACCACTGCCTGACCTCGATCGTCGATCAGCGCAACAGCTGATCCGCCGTCCTCAGGACTTCAACCGCTCCATCCTTACCAGCGCGGTCTGCGCCGAGGGCCCTTGCGCGAGGCGCGAGGTGCCGGCATCGCGGGTCAGGATATTGGGATTGCCGTGCAGGTCGGTGGTGCCGGCTTCGTCGGTCTCGAACCACGAGCCGGTCGGCAGGATGACCACGCCGTCGCGCAGGCCCGGCGAGATCCTCGCCGCCGCGTGACAGGCGCCGCGGGCATTCCAGAGCCGCACCGCGTCGCCATCCCGTATGCCGCGCCGGGAGGCGTCCGCCGGGCTGACCAGCGCTGGCTCGCGTCCGTCGATCTGTTCCGAGTTGCCCGCCTCGGTCTGGCCGAGCTGGCTGTGCAGCCGGTAGCGCGGCTGGTGGCTCAGCAGGTGGAGTTCATCTTCAGCGGCTCTGCCAAGCCATTCCGCAGGTTCCAGCCAGGTGGGGTGGGCCGGGCAATCGTCATAGCCGAAACCGGCGATCCGTTGCGAACAGAGTTCGATCCTGCCTGACGGGGTGGCGAGCGGGCGGCCTTCCGGGTCGCGGCGGAAATCCTCCAGCATCACCTCGTCGGTCTCCGTCGGCGGTACCCGCCAGAACCCGTCGCGCCAGAAGCGTTCACGGTCGGGCGGGGTGATACCCGCCCGCGCCGCCCGCGCGGCCATGTCGTCGAAGAGTTGATCGAGCCAGCCCGCCTCGTCGCGGCCTTCAGTGTAGGCATCGCGGCAGCCGAGCGCCTCGGCGATATCGGCCAGCGCGTCGGCGTCGTTGCGCGCCTGTCCGACCGGCGCGACCACCCGGGCCATGGCGAAGATGACGGGATCGCGCGAGGTGCCGCCGATATCGTTGCGCTCCAGCGTGGTGGTCGCCGGCAGCACGATGTCGGCGCGCCTCGCCACCGGCGTCCACCAGCTGTCATGCACGATGACGGTCTCGGGCAACGTCCAGGCGCGCTCCAGCCGGGCGAGGTCCTGGTGGTGGTGGAACGGGTTGCCGCCGGCCCACTGGATCAGGCGGGTTTCGGGGTAGCGCAGGCGCTTGCCGTCGAAATCGATCTCGGCGCCGGGCGCCAGCAGCATGTCGGTAATGCGGGCGACAGGGATCACGCTTTGCGCCGGGTTGGGCAGCATCGGCATGGAAGGCATGATGCCGGCGCGCCGCACCTGGCCGACGCCGCTCATCGAACCGTAGCCGAAGCCGAAACCGCCACCGGGCAGGCCGACCTGGCCGAGCATGGCGGCGAGCGCAATCAGCGCCCAGTAGGGCTGCTCGCCATGGTCGGCGCGCTGCAGCGACCAGGTGGCGGTGAGCATGGTGCGCCCCGCGGCCATCCTGTCCGCCAGGCTGTCCAGTTGACCGGCCGGGATGTCGGCGATGCCGGCTGCCCAGACGGTTGACTTCACGACGCCGTCGGCCGTGCCGGAGAGATAGTCGCGGAAGGCGGGCCAGCCGGTGCAATAGCGTTCGAGAAAGGCAAGGTCCGCCCGCCCGGTTTCCAGCAGCCGGTGCGCGAGGCCCAGCATGATCGCGGTGTCGGTGTTCGGACGGGGGGAGATCTGCCCGGCATCCAGCCAGTCCGGCATATCGTCCGCCAGCGGGCTGATATTGACGAAGTGCACGCCCCTGGCGCGGGCCTTGCGGGTCCAGTCCGGCAGGTCATAGGACCCGCCGCCGCCGGAGGTGACATGCCAGTTCTTCGGGTTGAGCCCGCCGAAGGCGACGAACAGGTCGCAGTTCGCGGCGATGCTCTGCCAAGAGGTCGCCGCCGCCGAGACCGCCCCGTGGTCGCCCAGCACATGCGGCAGGATAAATTGCGCCGCGCCCCAGCTGTAATTGCCGGCCTGGTCGGTGAACCCGCCGGCGGCGGCGAGGAAGCGGCGCATCTGGGTGCGGGCGTGGTGATAGCGCCCGGCCGACGACCAGCCGTAGGAACCGCCGAAGATCGCGGCGTCGCCGGCCTCCGCGCGGACGCGCCGCTGCTCGCCGGCGACCAGCCGCACGGCCTCGTCCCAGCCGATGGCGACGAAATCGTCGCGCCCGCGGTCCTTGCCGTTGCGGTGTTTCAGCCAGCCCTTGCGGACCATGGGCCGGTCGATGCGGAGCGGGGAATAGAGCGCCTCGGCGATGGCGCCGATCATCCGCGGATTGGCGCCGGACCCGGGCCAGGGCCGGGTCTGGGTCACCCGACCGTCTTCCACCACCGCCTCGAACGGACCCCAGTGCGTCAGGCCGAGACGGACGGGCATCCTGTCCTCAATGCCGGCGTCTGGGTTCGCGGCTGAGGCCGCGCGCTTCCAGGTTGTCGAGATAGGTCTGCCAGATGCCGTCCTGGTTCAGGCCGAGATGGTAGAGATAGTCCCAGGAGAAGATCCCGCTGTCATGCAGGTCGTCGAAGGTGATGCGGATGGCATAGCGGCCGACCGGCTCGACCTTCATGATGCCGACATGGCGGCGCTGGTCGACGATCTTCTTCTGCGACGGCCCGTGCCCCTGTACCTCGGCCGAGGGGCTTTCGACGCGCAGCAGTTCCGCCGGCAGGCTGAAGGACTGGCCGTCCTCGAAATCGATCTCCAGCAGGCGCTCCTCGCGCTTCACCCGGATCTCGGTCGGATTGTGCTCTACGTCGAACTCGCCCATCGCCGCCTCAGCGCTTTTCGCGTTCTGAATCGCTCAGTTCACGGGCCTCGTCGATCAGCATGATCGGGATGCCGTCGCGGATCGGGAAGGCGAGTCCGGTACGCCGCGCGATCAGTTCCTGTCTCGCCGCGTCGTAATCGAGGCTTTCGTGCGAGCCGGGGCAGACGAGGATCTCGAGCAGCTTCGGGTCGACTGCGACGGCAGGCTTCTCGGTGGGCATCGGCGCGCGTCTCCTACTGGCGGGTGGTGTTGCGCGGACCGCCGGATTCCAGCGCTTCCATCTCCATGATGGTGCTGAGCGCCTCGGCCCGTTCGGCGAGCGTATCATATTCCAGCAGCGCCTGCTGTTCCGCCGGCGAGAAGGGGCAGGACATGGCGAGCGTGGTGACCAGCGTCGCATCGCAGCAGGCGTCGAGAGACTCGAGATCGGCATCGATGCCCTTGAGCCGGAAATAGGGCTTCAGCGCACCGATCAGCCGGTCCTTGTCGAAAGCCGCACCATCGTCCCAGGCGTCGAGATCGTGACGGAAGGGCTCGTAATCGGCGCGTACCCGGCGATAGCCGCGGACCGTGTCGATTTCCTCCCCGACCCGGAAGCGGATGATGCCGGTGAGGTTGATCAGGAAGCGGCCGTCGTCGGTTTCCTGGAAGGCGGCGATGCGCCCGGCGCAGCCGACACGCTGCAGCCCGGGCCTGGCTTCCTGGCTGGCGGGATCGGCGGGCTGGATCATGCCGATCAGGCGTTCCGGGTCGGCGAGCGCGTCCTGCACCATGTTGAGATAGCGCGGCTCGAAGACGTTCAGTGGCAGCCGGCCCGACGGCAGCAGCAGCACGCCGGGCAGGGGGAAGACGGGCAGGCTCTGCGGCAGCTTCTCGAAAGCGGGATGGAAGGCCGGTTGACGCATGCCCATCCTCATCGCCTCAGGAGAACAGGATCGATGACAGGCGCCGACGCGAGGCGACGGTCAGCGGGTCGGTCGGGCCGAAGGCGTCGAACAGCTTGACCAGCTGCTTGCGCGCGGCTTCCTCGTTCCAGGCCCGGTCGATCGAGATGCTCTCCAGCAACTGGTCGACGGCGCCTTCCCGGTCGCCGGTGGCGTAGAGCGCCATGGCGAGGTCGATACGCGCCTGATGGTCCTTCGGATTCGCCGCGACCGCCTCATGCAGGCCGGCCAGCTTGCCGGCGCTTTCCCCTGCCTGGGCGGCGAGTTCGATCGCCGACAGGGCGGCCTGCACGGGTGCCGCCAGCTTCAGCGCCTCCGACAGGCCCTCGATCATTTCCTTCGCCGCTTCACCCTCGCCGAGCGCGAGATAGGCCCGGGCCAGTGCGCCGATGGCGACCGCATTCTCCGGGTCCGCCTCGAGCACCTTGGCATAGAGGTTGGCGGCCGCCGCCGCATCGCCGTCGGCGAGCAGGGCCGCGGCCTGTTCCATGACCGCGGCGAGATCCTCCGCCGGGGACTGGCCGCCGGACATCTCGATCAGCTTGTCGATGAAGGCCTTGATCTGGCTTTCCGGTAGCGCGCCCTGGAAGCCGTCGACCGGCTGGCCCTGGTAGAAGGCATAGACCGTCGGGATCGACTGGATGCGCAGCTGGGCCGATATCTCCGGATTGCGGTCGACGTCGATCTTGACCATGCGCACCGCCCCGCCGGCGGCGGCGACCGCCTTCTCCAGCATCGGGCCGAGCGTCTTGCAGGGGCCGCACCAGGTGGCCCAGAAATCGACGATGACCGGCATGTCGCGCGACGCCTCGATGACGTCGGCCATGAAATGCGCGGAATCGGATTCCTTGATGACGTCGGCCGGCGCCGGTTTCGCGCCGCCGTTCCCGGTTGGCCTGGCGGGCATGCCGTCGCCGTTGAGCAAGATGTCCTGCATGGGTGGTTCTACCTCGTGTTTCTTGTTCCCTGAGATAGAGGCTCATGCCTCCGGAAACAAGGTGGAGTCAGGGTTAGCCTGCGGAAATCATTCACCGAGACCGGAGAGGTCGGCCAGCAGCGGGTCGTGACCGCAGGCGCGAACGAAGGTCAGCAGATCGTCGGGTGCGACCGCGATCGTCGCCTCGTTGGTCAGCGGGTGGTAATTGAGCGGGTTGTGCTCGAGCATGCCGGTATCGATCACCGGGCGGACGGCGAGCGCCATGTCGTTGATCAGCGAGAACGGCGTGACCGCGCCGGGAATGACGCCGAGCGTCTGCCAGAGCAGGCCCGGCTGGCCGAAACTGAGCCGTGCCGCCCCGATGACGCCTTCCAGCGCCTTCATGCGGATCGGCCGGTCCTCCAGCGTGACGACCAGCCAGAGCTGCTTCTTCTTGTCCTTCAGGAACAGGTTCTTGCAATGCCCGCCGGGCAGGTCTCCGCGCAGCGCCTTGGAATCCTCGACGGTGAACAACGGCGGGTGGCGATGCAGGTCATAGGCGATGCCGAGCGCCTCGATGCGGGCAAGCAACGTCTCCGGCGAGGTCGGCGCCGGGCCGGGCGGGGTGAAGGGCGTATCCGACATCTCGTTGATTCCGTGCTGGAAAGCGGTCGGCGGACCTTAGGAAACACCGGCCATCCCGGCAAGCCCCGGAACGTGCCGGCGGGGTGCGAAATTTGACGAGAATCCCGCTTGCAAAGATATTTCTCTTGGGGCATAAATCGCGCCCTTCACGGAGCGCGGGCGTAGCTCAGGGGTAGAGCATAACCTTGCCAAGGTTAGGGTCGTGAGTTCGAATCTCATCGCCCGCTCCAATTTCTCCCTCGGGAGAGTGGGGGACGAAAAAACGCCGCTTCGCGAGAAGCGGCCTTTTCGTTTGCGCGGAGATCAACAGCGCCCCCATCGCCCCTGCGGGGCACTTCCCCCTGAGGGGGAAGTGCCCCGAAGGGCGGAGGGGGAGCGGATCGCTCCGTCTAGCCTTCGCCGCGTGCCTTCCGCCGGTCGGCGACGGTCTGGCCGCCGACGATGAAATCGGTCGCGGGAATGTCCTCGAAGACCACGTAGACATGGTCGGCTGCGCCGCCGCAATGCCTGACGATGGCGTCGGTGATGTCGGTGGCGAGCGCCTTCTTGGCCTCTGCGCTGCGGCCTTCGACGAGCTTGATGTTCACATAGGGCATCGGACGGGACTTTCTCCGGTTCAGCCGAGGGTCAGGCCGCCATCCACGTGGATGGTCTGGCCGGTGATGTGACGCGCCTCCGGCGACAGCAGGAAGGCGATGGCGGCGGCGATGTCGTCGGGCTCGGCGATATGCTTCAGCGGGGTCAGCTCGGCGGCGATCTCCCAGCCTTTCGACGACAGCGCGGCATGGCCCGTCGCCTCCTTGCGGGTATAGCCGGGGGCGACGACGTTCACCGTGGTGCCGCACGCCGCGAGCTGCACGGCGAGGTTCTTCGACAACGCCTCGATGGCGCCCTTGGCGGCGGCGGTGACCGGGAACAGCTGGCCCGGCTTGAAGACATGGGCGACGAAGGAGGAAACCGCGATCACCCGGCCGCATTTCGACGCGGCGAGTTGGTCGTAGCCCGCCGTCACCATGTCGAAATAGCTTCCCGCCATGGCGTTGAGCGAGCGGTCGAGCTCGGCGCGGGAAACTTCCCCCAGCTCCTGGCGGAGCGCGAAGCCGGCATTGGCGACGACCTGGTCGAGCTGGCCGAAGCTGTCGATCGCCGCCTCGACCAGACCCGTCGCCGCGCCCGGTTGCTCGAGCTCGGCGAAGCGGGTCTCGACCTTCGCCCCCTTGGCGCGGGCCTCGTCGGCCAGCGCCTCTAGGAGCGCGCGTTTCTCGCCCGACTTGCCGCCGCGGGCATGCAGCAGGATCGACGTCCCCGGTGCGGCGACGCGGCGGCAGACCGCCGCCCCGATGCCGCTCGAGGCGCCGGTGATCAGGATCACCCGTTCCATGTGTTGCGAGGCGCTCCCTTATTCGGCGGCCAGCGCCCGCGCCGGCAGCTTGAAGCCGTACTTGCGGTCGAGACCGAGGTCGCGGCAGATGTCGAGCCCGCGCTGCAGGTGATCGGGATCGAGCCCGCGCAGCGGCTTGCGCAGCGGGCCCGCCGGCAGGCCGACGGCCCGCATCAGGCTCTTCACCGCCACCGGGTTTATGGCGGAATAGGCGAAATGCAGCATCGGCAGGTTGGTCAGCCAGGCTTCCCGGCAGCGGAAGGCGTCGCCGTCATCCTTCCAGGGGGTCGAGATGACCGCGAGTTCCTGCGGGATGATGTTGCCGGTCATGTTCGCCGTGCCGTGGCCGCCGAGCGCCATCAGCGGCACCACGAGGCCGAGATTGGGCGAGCAGCAGCACATCAGCGACATCTCGGGCTTCGCCGCGCAGAGCTGGGCGATCTGCCCGACGCGGGTGGTGGATTCCTTGTTCACCACGATGTTCGGATGTTCCGCCAGCCGGATCAGGTCGGCCGCCGTCAGGTCGGTCTTGATGCGCGGCGGGTTGTTGTAATAGCCGATGGGGATCGGGGATGCGTCCGCCACTTCCAGCGCGAACTGCACGATGTCCTCGTTCGAGGCGCAGATATAGGCCGGCGCGGCGATGATCGCGCCGTCGGCGCCCTCGGACGCGGCCTGCTTCACATAGGCGATGGTGGCGTCCGTGGTCGGGCCGGTGCAGCCGTACCAGAACTGCATCTTCCCGGTTTTCATCTTCATGGTTTCGCGGACGATCGCGTGACGTTCGTCCGGGCTCAGCATGGAAACCTCGCCGGTCGAGCCCATGATGAGCACGGCGGACGAGCCGTTCTCCTCCTGGAACGTCAGCAGGTCGCGGAAGCCCGCTAAATCGATGGAGCCGTCTTCGTTCATCGGCGTGATCAGCGCCACGAAGGAGCCGGTAATCAGGTCTTTGGCCATGTTATCCTCCTCGGACAATTGAGCGGTTCAAAGGGTCGGCGCACCGGGTATCAGCCTGCCGGCAGGCCGAACACGCGGGGCATGAAAATCTTCGGCAGCCCGATCACGAGGTCGGGCAGCCAGAGCGACAGGATCACCACCGACACCACGAGCGCGATGATCGGCAGGATGGCGATGATCGAGCGGGTAATCTTCACCTCGCCGATCTGGCTCGCGATCAGCAGGCAGATGCCGTAGGGCGGCGTCACCAGCCCGACCGAGAGCGTGATGGTGGTCAGCACGCCGAGATGCACGGGGTTCATCCCCGCGGTATCACCGAGCGCCTGGATGATCGGCAGGAAGATCAGCACGGCCGAGATCGGGTTCAATACCGTGCCGATCAGGAGCAGGAACCCGATCAGCATCAGCAAGATGGCGATCGGTGCCTGCGACACCGACAGGATGAAGCCGACCACGATGTCGGCCGCGCCGAGATAGGAGATCAGCCAGCCGAAGATGCCGGCGGCGGCGACCGTGAACAGCGGCACCGAGAAATCCACCGCCGAGCGGGCGAGCATTTCCGGCAACTGGCGGATCGGCACATCGCGATAGACCACGAAGACCAGGAACAGCGCCCAGGTCACGGCGGAGATCGCGGCTTCCGTCGGGGTGAAGAGGCCGGCGACCACGCCGCCCATGACGATGAAGGGAATCAGCAGCGGCGGCGCGGCGCGCAGCAGCGTGACGCCGACTTCCTTCAGCGTGGCGCGCGGGTTGGCCGGGTAACCGTGCTTGATCGCCAGCACGTAGGTATAGCCCATCATGAACAGCCCGATCAGCACGCCGGGCACGATGCCGCCGAGGAACAGCGCCCCGATCGAGACATCGCCGAAGGCGCCGTAGATGATCAGGATGATCGAGGGCGGGATAATCACGCCGAGCGTCGAGGAGGCCGCCGTCAGCGCCACCGCGAAGGCCGGGTCGTAGCCGGCCTTCTTCATGGCGGGGATCAGGATCGAACCGACGCTGGCGGTATCCGCGGCGGCGGAACCTGACAGGCTTGCGAAGACCATCGAGACCAGCACGTTGACATGGCCGAGCCCGCCCCGGACATGGCCGACGGTGACATCGGCGACCTTCAGCAGCCGTTCCGTGATGCCGCCGGAATTCAGGATGCGCCCGAGGAACATGAAGAAGGGCACGGCCAGCAGCGGAAAGGAATCGATGTTGGCGTACATCTGGTTGATGACCGAGGTCAGCGGCAGATCCTCGTGGATCAGCACGATGACCGAGGCGAGCATCAGCGAGAAGCCGATATTCACCCTGAGCGCGATGAGCGCGAAAAAGGAGACGAGCAGGAGGACGAGAGGATTCATCGGCCCGCGGCCTTGCGGTCGGCGGACTCGCGGCGGATCGCGGCGATTTCGTCCGGGATCATCTCGATAAGAAACAGCAGCATCAGGGTGCCGCCGATGGGGATCGGGATGAACAGCCAGGTGCCGCTGATCTGCAGCGAGACGACTTCCTGCGTCGAGCCGGAGACCGCGAAGTAATAGCCATGCACGGCAAGCACGTAGACCACCACCAGCGAGGCGGCATGGCCGAAAGCCTTGAGCGCGGTGTTGGCCTTGTGCCAGTGCTCGGGGACCAGGTCGAGATTGTAATGGGCGTCCCAGCGCACGGCGAGCGCCGCGCCGAGGAAGATGCACCAGGAGAACAGCAGCTGCGCGATGTCGAGGATGCCGATGAAGGTCATCTCGAGGATGTTGCGGCTCACCACCTGCAGGAAGACGACGCCGACCATGGCGGCGAACATCGCCGCGAGCAGCGTCTTCAGCGCTTTCTCTATCTGGCGGTTGAGCGAACGGAGCACCGGCATTCTGGCGGTTCCATGCCGCCCTTGACCGGCGGCGTCGGATGACGAGATGGCGGAAAGCGCCCCGCGCCGCCGGAAGGAGTGTTCCCGGCGGCGCGGAAGGCGATCAGCGGTTCGCCTTCACCACGGCGAAGGCGTCGGTGATGTTGAGGTCCTGCGCCATCTGGTCCTGGATCGGCACCAGCGCGTTGAAGAACTCGGCGACGTCGGGCTTGGTTACCGTGACGCCGTTGTCGGACTGCAGCGTCTTGACGAGGGATTCCTCGTAACCCAGCGTCTTGGCCATGCCATGCACTTCGGAGCCGTTGACGGCCTCGACGAGAATGGCTTTCTGGGCGTCGTCGAGCTTGCCCCAGGCGCGGTTGGAGACCGCGACGTAATTGGCCTGGATGACATGCCCGGTCAGTGCGAGATAGGGCGCGACTTCGTAGAGCTTGGAGCCCTTGTAGCCGGCGATCGAGCTTTCCAGCGCCTGGGCGACACCGGTCTGGATGGCGGCGTAGAGCTCGGTCCAGGCGATGGAGACCGGCTGGGTGCCGAGCGCTTCCCAGGTCTTGGACATCAGCGGCGAGGGCGGGGTGCGCATCTTCATGCCCTGGATGTCGGACACGCTTGTGACCGGCCCCTTGGCGTTTGACATGTGGCGATAGCCGGACGCGCCCATGGCGAGCAGCTTGATGCCGAGTTCACGTTCGCCGAAAACCTTCTGGTAATAGCTGAGGATCGGGGTGCCCGGTCCGACAGCGGAGACCAGCGTCTCGGCATCCTTGAAGAGGTAGGGGATGTCGAAGACCTGGAATTCCGGAACCTGCTTCACCGCGTTCGAGGTGGAGCCGACGATCAGGTCGATGGTGCCGAGCTTCATTTCACCGAGCACGGTCGGGTCGGTGCCCAGCGTGCCGGCCGGGAAGATCTTGACCTCGATCTTGCCGCCGCTCTTGGTTTCGAGCTCGTTCTTGATGTAGTCGGCCATGTCGTTGTAGGGGTGCGGCGACTTCACCAGCGTATGCAGGCGCATGGTGATGTCCGCCGCGTTGGCGGCGGTCGCGCCGAAGGCAACGGCGGCGACCATCGAGACGAAGGCTGTCTTCAATCGCATTTGAAATCTCCCTGTTCTGGCGGCGCTCCGCGCAGCGCGTCGATCCTGCAGCAAAGGTCCGCGGATGGATACAGGGTAACGGGAGTCATGACATTACAACAAATAACTTTTTCCGAGCACCATATTCAAAAATGGTATGCCTTGTCGGCGCTCACGCTGTCCGGACCGATGGATGGGTGCGAAAGGTCTCGTTCGCGAGCTCGATGAAGGCGGCGGCGGCGCGGGACGCCACCGTGTCGGCGGCCTGGATGATCCGGAAACCGAAGGGGATGGCCGGCTCGAACGGGCGCACCACCAGCCGGTTCGGGCCGTAGAAGGCCGCGGTCAGCGGATCGACCAGCGCCACGCCGAGGCCGCGCACCACCATC
>JAVKCR010000107.1:0-3362 GCA_040222645.1 Rhodospirillales bacterium | reverse complement strand
GAGCCGAGCGCGGCCCCCATCACCCGCATCTCGCCGGTCCAGTCCGGGTTGAGGCCGACCAGCGCGCGCAGCACCGTCGACTTGCCGGACCCGGATTCGCCGACGAGACCGAAGGTTTCCCCCTCGGCGACTTCGAAGGCGGCATCGCGGACGGCGACCACGCGGTCCGCCCCGTGGCCGAACACCACTTCGAGATCGCGCACCGAGATCAGCGGGTCAGCGGAGATAGCCATCGACACCCTTCTCCGTCCGCCAGCTTTCCTCGCGCCTGAGCACCGGCAGTTCGCCGACCGGCTGGTCCACCCTGGGCAGCGAGGCGAGCAGCCCGCGCGTATAGGGATGGGTCGCCTGCGCCAGTTCGGAGGCCTTGCAGGTCTCCACGATCTGGCCCGCATACATGATGATCACCCGGTCGCAGAACGAGGCGACGAGGTTGAGGTCGTGCGAGATGAACATCAGCCCCATGCCGCGGTCGGTGACCAGATCGTCGAGGATGGCGAGCACCTGCATCTGCACCGTGACATCCAGCGCCGAGGTCGGTTCGTCGGCGATCAGCAGGTCGGGATCGGGGATCAGCATCATCGCGATCATGATGCGCTGTCCCATGCCGCCGGAGACCTCGTGGGGATAGGCGTTGCAGACCCGTTCCGGGTCGCGGATGCGCACCGCCTCCAGCATCTCCAGCGCCTTGGCATGCGCCTCCCGGCGACTGGCGCCGCTATGGACGCGGTAGGCCTCGGAAATCTGGCGGCCGATCTTCATCACCGGGTTGAGGGAATATTTCGGGTCCTGCATCACCATCGAGATGCGGTCGCCCCTGATCTGGCGCATGCGCGCCTCGCTGGCATTCAGGATATCCTCGCCATCGAAGTCGATGCGCGTCGCCGTGACCTCCCCGGGCGGGCGGATCAGCCGGAGGATGGACCGGCCGGTCATGGTCTTGCCGGAACCGGATTCGCCGACGATGCCGACCTTCTCGCGGCCGATGGAGAACGAGATGCCGCGCACCGCCTCGACCAGCCTGGTGCGGGTATGGAAGCGGACCCGGAGGTCCTCGATTGTGACCAGCGGTTCCATCGTGCTCATTTCCCGCTTCTCGGATCGAGCAGATCGCGCAGGCCGTCGCCGAGCAGGTTGAAGCCGAGGCTGACGGTGAAGATCGCCATGCCCGGCATGGCCGCGACCCACCACTGGTCGAGGATGAACTTGCGGCCGGACGAGATCATTGCCCCCCATTCCGGGCTTGGCGGCTGCGCCCCGAGGCCGAGGAAGCCGAGACCGGCGGCGGTCAGGATGATGCCGGCCATGTCGAGCGTGACGCGGACGATCACCGAGGAGATGCAGAGCGGCATGATGTGCCCGGCGATGATGCGCGGTGTCGAGGCGCCCTGCAGGCGGATCGCGGCGATGTAGTCCGACCGCCGGACCGTCAGTGTCTCGGCCCGGGCGATGCGCGCATAGGGCGGCCAGGAGGTGAGCGCGATGGCCAGCACCGCGTTCTCGATTCCGGCGCCGAGGGCGGCGACGAAGGCGAGCGCGAGGATCAGCCGCGGGAAGGCGAGGAAGATGTCGGTGAGCCGCATCAGCACGATGTCGACCCAGCCGCCGAGATAGCCGGCGATGGCGCCCACCACGAGGCCGACCACCGGGGCGGTGATCGCCACGAGAACGACGATGTAGAGCGTGATGCGCGCGCCGTAGATCAGCCGGCTCAGGATATCGCGGCCAAGCTCGTCGGTGCCGAGCAGGAAGCCGCCCTCGCCCGGCGACAGCAGCCGCTTGGAGAGGTCCTGGTAGAACGGGTCGTGCGGCGCCAGCACCGGCGCCAGGATGGCCAGCATGACCAGCGCCAGCACGATGCAGAGCCCGAGCATGGCGAGCCGGTTCTGCCGGAAGGAGAGCCAGCCGCCCCAGACCTGCACCACCTTCGCCTGGAGGCGGGACCCCGGCGTGTTGCTGGTCAGCCAGGCCGAGAGCGGTTCGCGGGTCGAATCCGTCATGATGACCTACTTCGCCCGCGGGTCGACCAGCCGGTAGAGCAGGTCGGAGAGCAGGTTGAGGCCGATGAAGACGCCGCCGACGATCACCGTGCCGCCCAGCACGGCGTTCATGTCGGCCGACAGCAGCGAGTTGGTGATGTAGCTGCCGAGACCGGGCCAGGCGAAGACGATCTCCGTCAGCACCGAGCCTTCGAGCAGGGTAGCGTAGGAGAGCACCACTACCGTGATCAGCGGCACCATGACGTTGCCGAGCGCATGGCGCCAGATCACGAGCCGCTCCGACAGGCCCTTTACCCGGGCGGTGGTGATGTATTCCTGGCCGAGCTGCTCCAGCATGAAGGAGCGCGTCATGCGGCTGATATAGGCGAGCGAGTAATAGCCGAGCACGGAAGCCGGCAGGATGATGTGGGAGAAGGCGTTGGCGAACACCTCCATGTCGCCGGCGATCAGGCTGTCGATCAGGATGACGCCGGTGATCGTCGGGATGAGGTCCTCGTAGAAGATGCCGAGCCGGCCCGGTCCGGAGACCCAGCCGAGCACGCCGTAGAACACCAGCAGGCCCATCAGGCCGAGCCAGAAGACCGGCATCGAATAGCCGAACAGGCCGACCACCCGGATCACCTGGTCCGGCCAGCGGCCCTGGTTGACGGCGGCGATGACGCCCGCCGGGATGCCGAAGACCACGCCGATGATGGTGGCCACCGTGGCCAGTTCCAGCGTCGCTGGGAACACCCGGACGATATCGTCGAGCACGGGCCGCGCGGTCAGCAGCGAATTGCCGAACTCGCCCCTGAGCACGTTGCCGATATAGATCAGGAACTGTTCCCAGAGCGGCTTGTCGAGCCCGAGCTCGCGGACCGCCTGCAGGTAGGTTTCCCGGGTCGCGCTTTCCCCGACGATGGAGAGCGCCGGGTCGATCGGCACCACGCGGCCGATGATGAAGGTGATGAACAGGAGCCCGAGAAAGGTGACGGCGACGGACAGCAGCAGGCGCACCACCGGCGCGAGACGGCGCCGCAGGAGAGAGAAGCCCCCCTCTCCCGCGGTCGCCGGTGTCGTGGTGGTCGGACGGCTCACGGGAGCAGTCATGCGCTCATGCTGGCCTGCCCTATTTCGTCACCGTCCAGTAGAACGTGTTGGTGATGGCGCCGCCGGCGATCAGCCCCTTCACGTTCTCCGGCATGGCGTCCTGGATGATGCGCTGGGACATCGGGATGAAGGGCGAGACCTTCTGGTGCAGCCGCTGCAGGTCGCGGTACATCTCGGCACGTTTCTCGGTGTCCTTCTCCAGCACCGCGGCCTCCGCCATCTTCGTCATTTCCGGGTTGGAATAGGCGGTGCGCCACATCAGGTGGCCGGTAT
>JAVKCR010000106.1:0-15450 GCA_040222645.1 Rhodospirillales bacterium | reverse complement strand
TGATGAACAGGATATTGGGGCGCTTCTTCGACAATTCTTCCTCCGAAGTTCGCGGCATCTCTTGTGTTACGGCCACGTTATTCCCCGGAGTCCTAGCAGTGCGCGATATGTTCTGTATATTGGAATGTTACGAATAGTTGTTCTCGAAATTGGAACAAGTGAGCATCCAATGAATATCCTCGGCTTGAAGGCA
This sequence comes from Rhodospirillales bacterium, assembly GCA_040222645.1. GTDB lineage: Bacteria > Pseudomonadota > Alphaproteobacteria > Rhodospirillales > HT1-32 > HT1-32. The sequence goes on along the minus strand of JAVKCR010000106.1, from coordinate 15,257 downwards.
TTCAGCAGAATCATGGCGGCGGGAACGCTGACGGCGGCCGCGAAGAGCATGAATATCAGCCCGTCGGCGCTCAGTCGGCAGATCGCGGTGCTGGAAGCGGAACTCGGTCTCCAACTGTTCCGGCGCGAGAAGCAGCGTCTGGTCGCGACGGAGGAAGGGGAAGACTTCTACAATGATGCGCGCCGCCTGCTGGCCTCGATCGAGCAGGTGCCGGAGATCGTCAAGCAGATCAAGAGCGGCTATCGCAAACGTCTCAGCATCATCGTCATGCCACGCCTGGCCCCGGCGATCGCGGTGCCGGCAATCACCGAGTACATGAAAAACGAACCCGACGTCCACGTGATGATCGACATCCAGCAACGCCGTATGGTGGAGCGCTGGATCGCCAATAGCATGTTCGATCTCGGACTCGGTCCGTTCCCGGCCTACCATCGCGATGTGGAAGTCGAACTGCTTGGCAGTGTGCCGCCGGTGGTGGTGGTCGGGCCGGAGCATCGGCTGGCAGGCCGCAAGCTGGTGCATGTCGAGGAACTGGCCGGCGAGGAAATCGTCGGCATTCCGAACAGCCTGCTGATCGGCAGCCAAGTCGCGGAGATATTCGAGGATGCCGGGGTACCACTGCGCCCGCGCCTTCAGGTCGCACAATCCGCTGCCTGCTGCAATTTCGTTGCTTCCGGCGCCGGCGTGACCGTGACCGACGCGATGAGCCCGCTGTTCCTTGGTGACCGGGTGGTGTCGATCCCGCTGGAGACCCGAATCAAGCTGGATTTCGGCCTGATCTTTCCCAAGGGCGTCAAACGTCGAGAGGAAGTGCAGACGCTTGCCGCGGTGATCCGTCGTCACGCGCGGTCACGGCTCGCTCAATTCGGTCTTTCAGGCACCTGAACTGGATTGTTTCGGCTGGTCGCCGCGAACGCACCGACATCGACCGCCTCGTCCGGACGCTTCGCGCATCGGAATGGAATACGCCATACTAGGCCGTAGACACATTAGATCGCAGCCGGATTCTGATCGCGGCGAGCTTCACCATCGCGAGGCAAGTTGATCCGAGCTTGTCGTATCGGGTGGCGATGCGTCGGAAGAACCTGATCTTGTTGAAGAAGCATTCAACGAGGTTGCGGTGCTTGTAGAGTGTCTTGCTGAAGCGGGATTGCCATTTCTTGCCGGCCCGGTTGGGGATGTTCGGAACAGTTCCCTGCTGTTCGATCTGGCGCCTGAGCCACGCGGCGTCATAGGCCTTGTCAGCGAGGATCAGTTGCCCCCCTGGCGAGGCCCGTCAGCAGGTCCTGCGCGGCGGTGATATCGTGCGCCGCCGTGACCGCGTCCATGATGCGGTCCCAGACACCGGCCGCCTTCCAGCGGCGGAAGCGGTTGTAGCAGGTCGTCGGCGGGCCATAGCGCCCCGAAAGACCGGCCTCGGGCGCGCCGCTGCGGAGAACCCGGAAGATACCGTTGAGAACACGGCGGTCATCAACCCGGGGAACACCGCGCGATTTCCGGGGAAGGACCGGTTCTATCGCCGACCACTCGAAATCAGTCAGGTCATATCGGGACATCGAAAACGCCTTTCGGAGTTCGAATCACATCCTCGATAAAATGGGAATCCCGTTTATGAGTTTACGGCCTAGTGCCTCAGATTTGAAAGATGCAAGCAAGCATTGCGTCCGACACGCATGACCTAGGTTTTGCCGGCAAGCGATTTACTGGGGTCATAGAACGGTTTGGGAACGACTACGCATTGCCGTGATCTCACCGTCGTTTCGACAACGCCATGCATGCCCAACTCAGCGTATTGCTTAGCGACTATTGCCAAAGCGATGTTCTTTTCCAGGCGTGGGGAATAGATCGCGGACGTCACGCACCCTACGATGAGCCCGTCTACGACGATCGGCCAGTACTCATCGTTGGAGCCTTCAAGGGGCGGCCCTTCGAGTTCCAACCCGACGGACAGCCGGTCGACGCCCTTTTCGGCGATGCGAGTCAGGGCTGCTTTGCTGACGAAATCAGCCTCCATCTCGAGATTGACGAGACGGTCCATCCCGAGTTCAAACGGATTGTTCTCGAGGTTCATATCCGCCTGATAAGACAGCATGGCGCCTTCGATGCGGCGGATGCTGGATGTATGTCCGGGATGCAGCCCCATCGGCACCCCGACCTCCATCAAATATTCCCATAGCCGGTCGCCGGCGGCACCCTCGCGCAGGTAAATCTCATAACCCAATTCGCTCGACCAGCCGGTCCGCGAGATGACGAGGGGGATGCCCTCCCACTCGTGCTCGGTGAACCAGAAATATTTCAATGCTGCCGGGCCATCCCCAAAGGCCGCGCGCAGGATGTCGCGCGATTTTGGACCCTGAAGTTGCAGCGGCGACACATCCGGCTCGTCAATATGAACATTCATTCCAGCATTCACGGCCAGTCCCTTGGCCCATAGCAACACGTCGCTGTCGGCAATGGATAACCAGAAATGGTTCTCGCCAAGTTTGAGAAGAATCGGATCATTGATGATGCCGCCGTCCTGATCGGTCAGCAGGACGTACTTGCACTGACCGACATTGCATTTGGATAGGTCCCGGCAATTCATGTATTGCACGAAACGGGCGGCATCTGGCCCCGTGATCTCGACCTGGCGCTCGACACTCACATCACACAGGATCGCGTCGTTCACCAGGTTCCAGAAATTCTGGACCGGATCGCCGAAATCACGGGGGATGTACATGTGGTTGTAGACCGAGAATTTTTGTGCCCCCCAGCGCACCGTGGCTTCCGCGTAGGGGGATTTCCGTACCTGCGTGCCGAAGCTAAAGTTCCGAAATAGTCCAACTCTATTCGTGGCCATGTTCGCGTCCCCAATTTGCTTCTTAACGATCCGCTTTTCTAATTCCGGTTTAGCCCAAATCTGCCAGTTGTATTTTCGCTGAAATCCGGTTTGCGACGTCAATCAATCCGACGCCGATTTCCGCGCGATGACGGCGCGTAAAGCGGCGGATCGGGCCCGTTGCGCCGACACTGAACGGCACGCCCAGATTGCCGATACGTATCGGTGCGGCGACGCTTGAAACGCCCACTTCGATTTCTTCGACGCACTCCGCATAGCCCCGCTTCCGGATGAGGTCGAATTCCTGCTCGATCTCTTCGGGCTTGGTCCTTGTTTGCTCGGTATAGGAACGCAAAGGCAGGGTGAGGATTTCGCTCTGAAACGCTTCGTCCGCGAAAGCGGCGATTGCCTTGGAGCACGAGCAGGCATGGATCGGCCGATTGCCAAGTCCCGGATGAATGAAAGAGCGCGCGGCGTCAGCCGGTGTTTCCACGTGAATAATCTCAACATTCTTGTCACGAAATCTGGACAGAAAGACAGCTTCACCGAATTCGATTGCCGTTTCCCGAAGCGTCGGGGCCACTGCCTGACAAATATCGGCATCGGGCTGACCCAGAACCGCAATCCGTTTGAGCCTTTCGCCAATGAGATAACGCGAAGCCGCGCCCGGCTCGTCCAAAAGCCGATGCTCGGCGAGGGTCTGAAGCAGCCGATAGCAGGTCGGGCGCGGCAGGCCGGTGGCGCGCTGTACGTCACTGGCCGACAAGGCCCTGCCGGCAATGGCGACGGTCTCTAAAACGGTGATGAGTCGATCAAGATGCATTTTATCACTTTACAGACATTTGTCTCATGAAATAAAACATCAAGAAACCGGAGCCAAGCAGAAAATAGCGCTGGATGGGAGGAGCCTTCATGGGCGGAAACGGTGAGATGAGATGTTGCGGCCCGGGATACGCAAGCCCGGCGGAAGCGATTAAGGCGCCACGCGAGACGCTTCTCTACACCATCGCGATTTACACAGGCACCGGCATACAGAAGCCGGATTACTTGTGCACCGTCGATGCGGATCCGGAGAGTCCAACCTATTCCGAGGTTATCCACCGCCTCGAGATGCCTGGGGTCGGCGACGAATTGCACCACATGGGTTGGAATGCCTGTTCGTCCTGTCATGACGACGCGTCGATGTCGCGCAAGTACCTGCTGGTGCCCGGCGTGCGCTCGAACAACATTCATGTTGTCGACACCGCGACCGATCCCCGCGCGCCGCGCCTGCATAAGGTGATCAAGGGCGCCGAGATCAAAAAGAAAGCCAATCTCTCCGGCCCGCATACGGTTCACTGTCTCGGGTCCGAGATCATCATCTCGTTCCTGGGCGACGCCAAGGGCGAGGCGCCGGGCGGCTATCTCCACATGACCAAGGATTTTGAGATCATCGGCCGGTGGGAAAACTCGATGGGCGATATCCCCTTTGGGTATGACTTCTGGTACCAGCCCCGCCACAACGTCATGGTCAGCTCGGAATGGGCGGCCCCCAATACCTTTATGCCGGGATTTGATCTTGAAGAGGTCGGCCATCTGAAATACGGCCGCCGCCTGCATCTATGGGATTTTGAGAAGCGTGTGCCCGTCGAGACCATGTACCTGGGCGAGGACGGGCTGATCCCGCTCGAGGTCAAATTTCTCCACGACCCTGACAGTACGCACGGGTTTTGCGGCGCAGCTCTCAGTTCCAATGTGATCCATTTCTGGAAGTCCGAGGCGGGCACCTGGGAGTGGGAGAAGGTTATCGATGTCGACAACGAGCCACATCCCGAATGGCCGATCCCCGTGCCCGGGGTGATGTCAGCGATCTTGATTTCGATGGACGACAAGTATCTGTACCTGAACAACTGGCTTCATGGCGATATGCGTCAGTACGACATTACCGATCCGCATAATCCCAAATTGACCGGCCAGGTGTGGATGGGCGGTTTGCTCGGCAAGGCGCCCGAGGTCAACGGCGTCAAGGTCGCCGGCGGCCCACAAATGTTCCAGCTTTCGCTGGATGGCAAGCGGCTATATGTCACCACGTCGCTGTTCTCGACCTGGGACAACCAGTTTTACCCGGATATCCGCACCCAGGGCGGTGTCATGGTGATGATCGATTGCGACGTTGAAAACGGCGGTATGAAAATCAACGAGGATTTCATCGTCGATTTCGGCAAAGAACCCAACGGCCCATCGCGCTGCCACGAGACCCGTTACCCGGGCGGCGACTGCACCAGCGATATCTGGCTATGACGGTTCACGCCATAACGATCACCAACCGCGGCAATGCGACCTATCGGGTCAGTTCAAGGCGGACGCTGCTGACGAGCTTGCGCGAACAGGGTGTCGATCTGCCGTATGGGTGCAAATATGGCGGCTGCATAAGCTGTGCGGCGAAACTTCTTGAGGGCAGTGTCGACCAAAAGGCCCAGGTTGCGCTCAATAACCGGCAGATCAATGACGGTTACGTGATACTCTGCGTTGCCCGGCCGACGAACGACTGCACGTTCGAGGTCGGCGTCGAGAGTCACGACCGGCTCTATCGCAACCCGTTTCTCGATCCGCTCGCACCCCATGAACTGAAAGCCGATATCGCAGCGCCGTCGGCTGATGATGCTCAGGACCCTTGATGATGGAACTCGACCAACTCAGCCATACGGATCATGACCAGCCTTACAGCGAGGAATATCTTCAGACTATTCTGAAATCCGTGAAGACGATTGCCATGGTCGGGGCGAGCCCAGACAAGACCAAGTTCAGCTATGGGGTGCTCCGTGTTCTGCACGAGACCGGATACGATATGATTCCCGTCAATCCGCGCCCGGATGTTACCGAAATACGTGGCTTGAAGGTTTACCCGGATCTCGCCTCCATCGACCGCCCGGTCGACATGGTGGAGGTCTTTCGCAAGGCAGAGGACCTGCCGGATGTGGCGCGAGAGGCGGTCTCGATTGGGGCCAAGGTTTTATGGGGACAGATCGGCGTCAAACACCCTGACGCTGCAAAAATCGCCGAAGACGCCGGCATGAAAGTGGTCATGGATCGCTGCCCGAAGATCGAGTTGTTCCGACCCTTCTGGAAGCCCCGGCTCGATCTTGCAATATAAGCTGGCTTAGCGTCGCGCGACATATTTAGACCGAGGGAACCGTTCATGGCTCAGACCATAACCAAAAGCGCCAAGGAGATCGTAAAGGCGGCTCTGGCCGATGTGCCCGCCATCAGCGCGGAGGACGCGATCCCGTTGGCAGACTCTCCAGACTACGTTTTTGTCGACCTAAGGGACGGAACAGAGCAGGCCAAAACGGGCTTGATCCCTGGCGCCGTCGCCTCGTCGCGTGGCATGTTGGAGTTTCATATCGATCCCGAAAGCCCTGCGCACAAACCGGAATTCAATCAGGATAAAACGTATGTGTTCTATTGCGCATCGGGTGGGCGATCCGCCCTGGCCGCGCTTGCGGCGATGGACATGGGACTAGCCCCCGTAGTGAACCTTACCGGCGGTGTCAGCGCCTGGAAAAAGGCCGGCGGCGGTCTCGAACAGACCTGAGGGCGTTCACAAGTCGTTTCCCACGCTGAACATGTCGCTTGAGCCAGAGGTTGACAGTTTTTTCGGTACTGCAACCAACGCGATTTCTTGCCTTGTAAAAGATCCGAAATCGAACGCCTGCGCAATTATCGACAGTGTACTCGATATCGGTTACGCGGCCCGGCGGCTTGCGTATGACAGTGCCGATAGACTGATCGATGCAATCCAGTGAGTTCGCCATGGTGGCGTGACACCAACCAACCAGCCTCTGGCAATCCCGGCGTGGTTAAGGCTGTAAAACCTTCTTTAGGGTCCGGACCCATCAAGGGGATTCCCACGGTCGGCATTGCGTGATTCATTGTCTCCAGCAAGGAGGCAATGGGAATGGCTGATTTCTTCTGGTTTTCGGATAGGCAATGGGCACGGATCGAGCCGCTCCTGCCAACGGACAGCCGGGGCAAGGCGCGGGTGGATGACCGTCGTGTGTTGAGCGGGATCGTTCACGCGCTGAAGAACGGCGGTCGCTGGGCCGATTGCCCGCGCGAGATCTACGGCCCGAAGAAGACGCTCTACAACCGCTTTGTGCGCTGGGCGGAGCGCGGTATCTGGGAAGATATATTCAGCGCCCTGGCCGGCGCGGAGGATGCCCCGGACCGGTTGTTCATCGATTCCACCTGCATCAAGGTTCACCGCTGTGCCGGCGGCGGAAAAGGGGGGCCTTGGCCCATGGTATCGGCCACACCAAAGGGGGCTGCAATACCAAGCTCCACGCTGTCTGCGACGGCAAGGGCAGGCCGCTCGTCCTGCTCCTGACGCCGGGAAACGTTCACGATTGCAACATCAAAAATTTCCTCGCAGCCGTCGCCCTCGCCGCTACCGCCATATGGTGGCTCTAATGAGTCCGGACCCTGAGGAACGGACGGATTCGGGTAGACTGGTTTCCTACCTGTAGCTGACGCAGTCACGGCACACCGTGTTGCTGACACCGCCTTCCAGGTGGGCTTGCCGGAGTGCCTGGAAATCCGCGCAATTCCAGGCTTCCATGAATGGCTCCTGTTTCAGGTCGCCCATGCGAAAGCGGCCGTCATGGTCGAAGCAGCAGGCGGACAGGTAGCCGTCATGGGTGACGCGGGCCTCGGTGAACAGCGACCAGCAGGGCACCGCCGGGCGCATCGCATCCGCGCGCCCGGGATTGCCGCCCCGGATATTCCATCCGCGGTTCTTTTCATCGACGCTGACGAGATCCGCCTGCGAATAGAGCGGCAGGGCATACACTTCGTCCAGGTAGGGCGATACTTCACCGATCAGGGTCCGCATGCGTTCACCCTGCGCGCCGTCGTAATTGATGTAGGAACCGTAGATACCGCAATCGTATCCGCCCTCGTCGCGAACCCGGCGGGCCTGCTTGATATTGTGGATCATCGCCCTGAACAGGTTCCCCCTGACCTGGGCGATGTCCTGGAACTGCGTTTCATCGGCGTAGTTGATGGAAAACTTGAGGCTGTTCAGGCCGGCTTCCATGCAATCTTTCACCCGTTCCGGCGAGGCGAGGGAACCGTTGGTGGTGAGGAAGATGTATTCGAAGCCCTCATCCCTTGCCGCACGGATCGCTTCCGGCAGCCACGGCAGCAGGAAGCTCTCGCCGAGATAGAACATGCCGAGTTCCTCGACACCCGCCTGTTTCAGGTCCTTCAGGAGTTTCAGGTAGAAATCCCGGTCCATGTCTCGCTTGTCGCGCAGCTTGTAGCCGGTTGCGCAGAACGAGCATTTGAAATTGCAGCGCGCGGTGAGTTCGATCTTGACGCTGCGCGGGCAGGGAGGCGCCTGAACCCGGCGATCGTCCCCCAGCGCCGTGATGGCGTCCACACGTTCGGTAATCTTGCCGATGGCCATGTTGGCACCTCGTCATAGTGTAACGGGGGAGGATCATGGCGGCAGACTTCACCGGCGGACTTTGCGCCAACGCAAACTGCTTGCGGACTGATTCGCGGTCTCAGAGGTCGCCTTGCCGGGTCGCGATGCGCAGCAGGCTGTCTCCTTCGACCACCGTGATCTTCTGGCGCCCGCTCTTGATCAGCCCGCTGGTTTCCCAGGCGCTGATCAGCCGGGAAACCGTATGCAGGGTTGTGCCGGTCATTTCCGACAGGTCCTGGCGTGAAATCGGGAAATCGATCAGCACGCCGTCACCTGTCGTCCGGCCGGTCTGTTTTGCCAGCTTCAGGATGGCGTTGGCGACCCGCTGCTCGACCCGCTCCGTCGCCATCTCGACGATGCGGTCCTGCGCATCAAGCAACCTGCCACCCAGCGTCCGGTACGTGTTGGTCGAGAAGGAGGGGTAGCGCTCGATGGTCGCCTGCCAGATAGAGTTCGGCCAGACCAGCGCCACGCAATCGACGGCGGCGACCGCGTTGGCGGGGTAGGTATCACGGCCGATCGCCTTGGCGATGCCGAACAGTTCGCCGCTCGATATGTAGCGGGCGATGATCTGTTCGCCTTCCGGGGTGACCTTCACCACCCGGATATGCCCGTCGAGCAGCACGTAGAAATGCCCGGCTTCCTCTCCCTGCCGGAAAATATGTTCACCCTTCGCATAGTAGTGCGAACGTGCCCGTGACAGCAGATCTCCCAGGTCGGCCGGCTTCATGCCCTCGAAGGGCGGGAGATCGGCTATCAGGGACACATCGAGCATGGCCCAACTTATGCAGAGAAACAGCGGCCTTGCAACGGGGCGCAGAGGTTTGCCGGCAATGCCAATTCCGCGCCTGCAGGGGCCGTTCATCCAGTTGTTTGACCCAGCGCAAAGCAGGTCTCGCCGGCGCCGCTATGCTGCCCCCTGTGAATTGACCGGAAAGCGGAGACGAAATGCGGCCTGTTCGAGGAGTTCTGTGCAACATGGCGGTGTCGGTCGGCATCGCCTTGCTGGCCCTGCTGCCAGCCGGTGCAGATGCCCGTACCGACGCCATCGTCTCGACGTTTATCGACAAGATCGACGTCGAGGAACTGGTTCCGGGCGCCGATCGCCTGGGCGCGTTGCGCGATGATCTCCCCGTGCTGCCGGCGCTGAAGGGTTCGACGATCGTCGGGTACGTTTTCCTGACGTCCGATTTCGTCACCACGACCGGCTATTCCGGCAAGCCGATCCATGTCGTCATGGCGCTCGACCTCGATGCCCGCGTCACGGGTGTCAGCCTGATCAAGCATTCCGAGCCGATCGTGCTCATCGGCATTCCGGAAGCCCGGATCAGGAAGGTGACATCCGGCTATGTCGGGCTCGACCTTATCCGCGAGGCGGAGACCGGTGGGTCGGCGCATGACCTCGACATCGTATCGGGCGCCACGGTGACGATCATGGTGATCGACGATTCAATCGTGCGGGCCGGCCTCAAGGTGGCGCGTGCGCTTGGCCTTGGCGGCCTGAAGCCCGAACTGTCGGCCTCGGGGCCCCGACGCCAGCTGATCATGCCCGAGGCGGGGAAGGTTCCGGTCGCCGACTGGCAGACGCTCACCGGGGACGGTTCCGTACGCGCATTGCGGCTGGATATCGGGCAGATCAACCAGGCATTCGAGGAAACGGGTGACGCACGCGCCATCGAACGGCCGGAGAAGGGTGATCCCGAAGCCACCTTCATCGACATGCAGGTGGCGCTGGTCAGCGTGCCGGAGATCGGCCGCACCCTGCTCGGAAACGAGGAATACGCCAACCTCGAGGAATGGCTTGGGGAAGGAGAACAGGCGATTCTCGTGCTTGGACGCGGCAAATATTCCTTCAAGGGCTCGGGATATGTCCGCGGCGGTATCTTCGACCGCATCCAGTTGATCCAGGGCGACAGGGCTGCCCGCTTCTTCGACAAGCAGCACCGTCGGCTCGGCAGGCTGGCGCCTGACGATGCCCCGACCTTCACCGAACTCGACCTGTTCAAGGTTCCGGCGGATACCGGTTTCGATCCGGTGAGCCCGTTCCGTCTGCAGCTTCTCGTGCAGCGGGCGATCGGTGCCATCGAGAAAACCTTCCTCACCTTCGATCTCGGCTACCGGTTGCCCGACCGGTATAGCGAACCGGTAGCCTCTCCGCCGGCTGCGGCGGGCGGCTCCATACAGATCGCAGGCGAACTGGCTGCCTCTGATCCGTCGGAACTCAGCCACCTCTGGAAGCGCATCTGGAATGACAAGCGGGTCGAGGTGGTCGTGCTCGTGATCGCGCTCGGCATCCTGACGCTGGTGTTCTTCTTCCAGATGCAGGTCACCCGGCATGAACGTTTCACCTACTGGTTCCGCATCGGGTTCCTGACCTTCACGCTGTTCTTCCTCGGCTGGTACGCCAACGCGCAGCTCTCCGTTGTCAACGTGCTCCCCTTCTTCTCGGCCGTGACAACAAACTTTTCGTGGTCGGCTTTCCTGATGGACCCGCTGATCTTTGTTCTCTGGTTCTCGGTGGCGGCGTCGCTGCTGTTCTGGGGACGGGGCGTTTTCTGTGGCTGGCTCTGCCCGTTCGGCGCCTTGCAGGAACTCTCCAACAAGCTTGCCCGCCTGGTGCGGATACCCCAGATCACCGTGCCGTGGGGATTGCATGAACGGCTCTGGCCGGTGAAGTACATGATCTTCCTCGGACTTTTCGGCCTGTCGCTCTACTCGCTCGACCTCGCCGAACAATATGCCGAAGTGGAACCCTTCAAGACCGCGATCATCCTGAAGTTCCAGCGCGGCTGGCCCTACCTGCTCTTCGTCGGTCTTCTGCTCGGCGCCGGCCTTTTCATCGAACGCTTCTACTGCCGCTATCTCTGCCCGCTTGGTGCGGCGCTCGCGATACCGGCGCGCGTGCGGATGTTCGACTGGCTGAAGCGCTACCGGGAATGCGGCAATCCCTGCCAGCGCTGCGCCAAGGAATGCATGGTCCAGGCGATCCATCCGGAGGGACATATCAATCCGAATGAATGTCACCAGTGCCTGCATTGCCAGGTGCTCTACCAGAGCAACGACAAGTGTCCGGTCTGCATCAAGAAAGTTGCCAGGAGGGCCCGTTTCGACGCCCTGGGCAGCGGTGGTGCAATGCCGTCCGCCGACGGAGGACCGGGCGTGAGGCCGGTCACCGGCAAGTGAACGAACTTTTTTCAACCAGCGAGAGGAGACAGTGTCATGTCTGCTGAGGAAACACGGAAACTGGGATTCACACGAAGAGGCTTGATGACCGCGAGCGCGGCCGGCTCGGTTGCCGCCGGCACGGGACTGGTCAGCGGTTTCTTTTCCGGAGGGGTGACGAAGGCGCAAGCCGCCGGAAACCCGAAGGTCAATCTCCAACCGGGAGAGCTCGACCCGTATTATGGCTTCTGGTCTTCCGGCCAGACGGGCGAGTTGCGCATCCTCGGTTTCCCGTCGATGCGGGAACTGATGAGGGTGCCGGTGTTCAACCGCTGCTCCGCCACCGGCTGGGGGCAGACCAACGAAAGCCTGAAGGTGCTGACAGAGGGCCTGACGGAAGAAACGAAGAAGTTTCTCGCAGCCCGGGGCAGGCAGACCTACGACAACGGCGACCTGCATCACCCGCACATGTCGTTCACCGACGGCACCTATGATGGCCGCTACATCTTCGCCAACGACAAGGCGAACACGCGTGTCGCCCGGATTCGCTGCGACGTCATGAAATGCGACAAGATCATCGAGATCCCGAACGCTCATGACATCCACGGCATGCGGCCGCAGAAATATCCGCGGACCGGCTATGTCTTCGCCAATGGCGAGCACGAGGCGCCGCTGGTCAATGACGGCATGATTCTCGACGATCCGTCGCAGTACGTGAACATCTTCTCCGCCATCGACGGCGACGAGATGAAGGTCGCCTGGCAGGTCATGGTGTCGGGAAACCTCGACAACACGGATTGCGACTACCAGGGCAAGTACGCCTTCTCGACGAGCTACAATTCCGAAATGGGCATGACGCTGGCCGACATGACGGCCAACGAACTCGACCATGTCGTCGTCTTCAACATCAAGGAGATCGAGAAGGGCGTCGCCGCCGGTGACGTGCAGGTGCTCAACGGCGTGCCGGTGATCGACGGCCGCAAGGGGAAAAACAAGAACTACACCCGCTATATCCCGATCCCAAACAGCCCGCACGGCTGCAACACGGCGCCCGACAAGCGCCATGTGGTCTTCACTGGCTAGCTGTCGCCGACGGTGTCGGTGATCGATGTGACCAAGGTGGACGCCCTGTTCGAGAGCGATGCCGATCCGCGATCCTGCATCGTGGCGGAACCGGAACTCGGCCTCGGCCCGCTCCACACCGCCTTCGACGGCAAGGGCAACGCCTTCACGACGCTGTTCCTCGACAGCCAGGTGGTGAAGTGGAACATGGACAAGGCAATCCGCGCCTTCGCCGGCGAGAAGGTCGATCCGATCATCTCCAAGGTCGACGTGCATTACCAGCCCGGCCACAACTCCACCTCGATGGGCGAGACCGCCGAGGCCGATGGCGAATGGCTGATCTCGATGAACAAGTTCTCCAAGGACCGGTTCATCAATGTCGGCCCGCTGAAGCCCGAGAACGAACAGCTGATCGACATCTCGAGCGACGAGATGAAGGTCGTGCATGACGGCCCGACCTTCGCCGAGCCGCATGACAGCATCATCGTGCGCGCCGATATCGTGAAGCCGGTAAACGTATGGGACCGGGCCGACCCGATATTCGCCGACGCCGTCAAGCAGGCAAAGGCAGACGGGGTCGATCTCGAGGCCGACGACATTGTCGTTCGCGACGGCAACAAGGTGCGCGTCTACATGACCTCGGTCGCGCCGCAATTCGGCCTCGAGACGTTCACCGTGAAGCAGGGTGACGAGGTGACCGTCTATGTCACCAATCTCGATGACGTCGATGACGTCACCCACGGCTTCTGCCTGTCGAACTACGGGATCGCGATGGAAGTCGCCCCGCAGGCAACCGCCTCGGTCACCTTCACTGCCGACCGGCCGGGTGTGCACTGGTTCTATTGCCAGTGGTTCTGCCATGCGCTGCACATGGAGATGCGCGGCCGCATGTTCGTCGAACCGACAGCGGCGTAGGGAACCGGACCATGGTCACCGCGGCCCGCCTCATCGGTATCCTGTTCCTCGGCGCCTTGCCGGGAATGTCGGCGCTTGCCGCCGACATTCCCGTCGAACCGGGGGCGGATAGCCTGGCGCGGGCCGTGGCACAGGCCGCGCCCGGAGACCGGCTGCTGCTCGGCGCTGGCGATTACCCGGGCCGCGTGTCGCTGACCCGGCGGATCGAGATCGTCGGCAGCGGCCGGTCCCGGATCGTCGGTCCGGGGGCGGGATCGGTGATCACCATCGACGCGCCGGGTGTGGTCGTTGCCGGCCTCCGGATTTCCGGGTCCGGATCTGACCACGAAACCATCGACAGCGGCGTGAAGCTTACGAAGAAGGCGACCGGTGCGGTGGTCCGGGAGAACCTGTTCGAGGGCAATCTCTATGGCATCGATATTCACGGCGCACGCAACGCCCGGGTCGAGGGTAACCGCATTATCGGCCGGCAGGACCGGCTGGTGAACCGCAGGGGCAACGGGATCTATGTCTGGAACGCCCCGGGCACGGCGGTGATCGGCAACCACGTGACCTTCGGCCGCGACGGGATTTTCGTCAATTCCAGCCGCCGGAACATATTCCGGGGCAATCGTTTCGAGAAGCTGCGGTTCGCCATCCACTACATGTACGCCAATGACAGCGAGGTGTCGGGGAACGTCTCGGTCGGAAACCATCTCGGTTACGCGATCATGTTCTCCAGCCGGGTCAGGATCACCGGTAATCTCTCGGTCGGAGACCGGGATCACGGCATCATGCTGAACTATGCCAACAGCTCCCTGCTCGAGGACAACGTCGTCCGGGACGGGGGTGAGAAATGCCTCTTCATGTACAATGCGAACAAGAACGCCATGCGCCGGAACCGCTTCGAGGGTTGCCTGGTCGGGATTCATTTCACCGCCGGATCGGAGCGTAACGAGATTGCCGGCAACGCCTTCGTGCGCAACCGGACCCAGGTGAAATATGTCGGTACCCGCAACCACGACTGGTCCGGGAATTACTGGAGCAATCACGGCGCCTACGACGTCAACGGCGACGGCATCGCCGATCAGCCCTTCCGGCCGAACGACCGTATGGACCTCGTGCTCTGGACGCAACCGTCAGCCCGGATGCTGCTCGGCAGCCCGGCCGTGCAGCTGATCCGCTGGGCGCAGAAGGAATTCCCGGCCCTGTTGCCGGGAGGTGTCATCGATTCCGCGCCGCTGATGCAATCCGCCGCCGGCGCTGCAGGATCCGTAACCGGTGAAGGAACCAGCCAATGAACCAAGTTCTCCGGACCGAGCGGGTCTCCAAGCACTTTGGTGCACTCACCGCTCTGAGCGATGTCAGCCTCGATGTCGCCCCCGGCGAGCGGGTCGCTCTGCTCGGCCATAACGGCGCCGGCAAGACGACGCTGTTCCGCATTATCCTCGGGTTCCTGAGGGCCGAGGCCGGTTGCATCGCCATCGAGGGCAACAGCCCGGGCAGCGATGCCGCCCGCCGGCTCGTCTCCTACCTGCCGGAAAGCGTGGCCTTTCCGAAGATGCTCACCGGCCGGGAGATCGTCACCCTCTATGCCAGGCTCAGGTCGGCACCCGCGGGACAGGTTGCAGAGGCGCTCGACAAGGTCGGGCTGGCCGATGCGGCGGACCGGCGGTGCGGCACCTATTCGAAAGGCATGCGCCAGCGCCTCGGGCTCGCCCAGGCGTTTGTGGGCACGCCACGTCACCTCCTGCTCGCCCAACCGCCCTCCGGGCCCGATCCCCTGTCGGGCCAGCGCTTTTACGAACTGATCTCGGAAATCGCCGCCGGCGGCGCCGCCGTTCTGCTGTCGTC
>JAVKCR010000105.1:0-8827 GCA_040222645.1 Rhodospirillales bacterium | reverse complement strand
CAGACCGGCGCATCGAGACGCTCGGCCAGCGCCGCGGTATCCGGGATGGCGTTGGCGAGGATGACGCCGGCGCCGGACAGGATGACCGGGAAGGAGGCTTCAGACAGCAGCTTCGCGGCATCGGCCACGGCCTGCTCGCCGCCGCCCTGGCGTTCGAGGCGGACGATCTGCGGCAGTTCGATGTCGATGACCTGGGTCCAGAAATCGCGCGGCACGTTGATCTGCGCCGGGGCCGACCCGCGGATCGCCTTCTCGATGACCCGGTTCAGGACTTCCGCCATGCGCGACGCGTCGCGCACTTCTTCCTGGTAGCAGACCATGTCGCGGAACAGCGCCATCTGCTCGACTTCCTGGAATCCGCCCTGGCCGATGGTCTTGTTCGCCGCCGGCGGCGTGACCAGCAGCATCGGCGTGTGGTTCCAGTAGGCGGTCTTGATCGGCGTCACGAAACCGGTGATGCCCGGGCCGTTCTGCGCGATGCACATGGCGATCTTGCCGGTCGCGCGGGTATAGCCGTCGCAGATCAGGCCGCCGTTGGATTCATGGGCGACATCCCAGAAGGTGATGCCGGCCTTCGGAAACAGGTCCGAGATCGGCATGAAGGCCGAACCGATGATGCCGAAGCCGTGCTCGATGCCGTGCATCTGCAGTACTTTGACGAAGGCTTCTTCCGTAGTCATTTTCATGGTGAGCGTTCCTCCTGCCCATAAACATATGATGGCGCGCCAGCCCGTCGCGGGCAGCCGGGCGCGCGCCCGATGTCGGATGCTGATCCCGATTAACTTCAATTAGTGTGTATCGAGGTCGCTAGATAGCGCCAGAAATCCGGAAAACGCTACCCCAAACAGCCGATTCTGGCCCAATTTTCCACTTTCCAAGGCTTTGTATTTGCTAAGGTTCGGCCTTTACTTCAGCAAAATTGAAGAAGCTGGATATCCGCTCACTGCAACGGGACAACCGAACGCTTTGACCTAACTTTCCGCCGCCGCCAGCAGGGTCGCGTTGCCGCCCGCTGCCGTGGTGTCGATGCAAAGGTGACGTTCGAGGGTGAAGATGCTCGCCATGCCCGGTTCCGTCGAAATCTGCGGCAGCGGGCCGTCGGTTTTCTGCAGCGCTCGGCGGACATCACGGAGCATGTCGGCGTCTCCCCAGCAGCAGATGGCGGCGACGTCGTACAGGTCACCGAGGCGTTCGACGGGCAGCATCGCATCGAGCATGTGGGCGCCCTCGATCTTGCCGATACCCGGCGCGACGGCGATCGGCGTGCAGCCGGCGGCCAGCGCCTCGCGCGCCTGTGCCCGAGCCGCGTCTGCGCCCGGCCCGAGGCAGAGCACGGCGCCGCGGGAGATGGTGGTCAGCCGGTTCGATTCACCGGTCGGGCCGGGCAGGTCGGCCACCTCCTCGATCCGGCCTGCGGAAATGCTGGCGATCTCGATCAGCGCCTCCACCGTCGCGGCATCGGTCTCCTCGCCGACGGCCACCTCGACCTCCGGTCGCTCGATGCGGGTGAAGCGCGGCAGGTAGTGCGGCCCGCCGGCTTTCGGCCCGGTCCCCGACAGCCCCTCGCCGCCGAAGGGCTGGGAGCCGACGATGGCGCCGATCTGGTTGCGGTTGACGTAGAGGTTGCCGGCCGTCACCCGGCCGACGATCTGCTGCACCCGGTCATCGATGCGGGTATGCAGCCCGAAGGTGAGGCCGTAGCCGGTGGCGTTGATCGCATCGACCACCCGGTCGATCTCGTCGGCTTCGAAGGTCGCGACATGCAGCACCGGTCCGAAGATCTCTTCTTCCAGGTCGGCGATGCCGTTGATGCGGATCACCGACGGCGCGGCGAAGGTGCCGGTCTCCGGCACCGGCACCTGCTTCATCAGCCGGCCATCCTCGGCGGCGGCCGCCACATGCGCCTCGATCTTCTCCAGCGCCTCGCGGTCGATCACCGGGCCGACATCGGTGGCGCGGCCCCAGGGATCGCCGACGACCAGCTCATCCATCGCCCCGAACAGCATCTCCAGCAGTTTCTGGGCGACGTCACGCTGCACGTAGAGCACCCGCAATGCCGAGCAGCGCTGACCGGCGCTCTGGAAGGCCGACGCCACGATATCGCGCACCGCCTGTTCCGGCAGCGCGGTGGAATCGACGATCATCGCGTTCAGTCCACCGGTCTCGGCGATCAGCGGCGCCCGCGGATTGCCGGTCTCGGTCATCGCCCGGTCGATCAGCCGCGCCGTCGCGGTCGAGCCGGTGAAGCAGAAACCGTCGATGTCGGGCGCGGCGGAAAGCGCGGCGCCCACGCCCGGCCCGTCGCCCGGCAGCAGTTGCAGGATTCCCGCCGGCACGCCGGCCTCGTGCAGCAGCTGCGCCGCGCGGAAAGCCACCAGCGGCGTCTGTTCCGCCGGCTTGGCGATCACGGCGTTGCCGGCGGCCAGCGCGGCTGAAAGCTGGCCGGTGAAGATCGCCAGCGGGAAGTTCCAGGGCGAGATACAGGCGAAGATGCCGCGCGGCTGCCGCGCCGGGTCGAGCCGTTCGGCCTCACCCGCGTAGTAGCGGAGGAAATCGACCGCCTCGCGCAACTCCGCGATGGCGTCCGCCGGGTTCTTGCCGGCCTCGCGCGCCAGCACCGCGAACAGTTCCCCGGCATTCTCCTCGTAGAGGTCGGCGGCCCGGCGCAGGATGTCGCCGCGCTCGGAGGGCGCCAGGGCGGCCCAGTCCGGCACCGCGTGGCGCGCCTCCCCGATCGCGATTGCGACATCCTCTCTCCGCGCAAGGCGCACCTCGCCGACGACATCCTCGGGGTCCGCCGGATTGATCATCCTGACGGTCTCGCCGTCGTCGCTGTCGGCGACGGTCAGCGGCCAGGCGGTCCATTGATGGCGATGCCAGGTCAGCCGGTCGGCCTCGAATTCCGCGATATCCGCCGGGTCGGCAAGGTCCCAGCCGCGCGCGTTCACCCTGCCCTCGCCATAGAGCGCCGGCGGCGGGGCGATGTTCGGGTTGGCGAGATGGCCGAGATGGCGCTCGACCGCCGCGAAGGGGTCGGTCGCGATCATCTCCGGGGCCAGCGAGGTGTCGACGATCTGGTTGACGAAGGAGGAGTTGGCGCCGTTTTCCAGCAGCCGCCGGACGAGATAGGCGAGCAGGTCCTCATGCGCGCCGACCGGGGCATAGATGCGGCAGCGGGTACCCGAACCCGCCTTCACCACGTCGTGCAGCGCCTCGCCCATGCCGTGCAGGCGCTGGAACTCGTAGGCCTGCCCGTCCCGGGCCATCTCGAGGATGGCGGCGGCGGTATGGGCGTTGTGGGTGGCGAACTGCGGGTAGATGCGGTCGGTCATGCCGAGCAGCTGCTTCGCGCAGGCGATGTAGCTGACATCAGTCGAAGCCTTGCGGGTGAAGACCGGGAAGCCCTTCAGGCCCAGCGTCTGGGCCCGCTTGATCTCGGTATCCCAGTAGGCGCCCTTGACCAGCCGGATCATGATCCGCCGGTTGAGCGAGACGGCCAGCGCGTAGAGCCAGTCGATGGCGTATGAGGCGCGTGGGCCATAGGCCTGCACGACGATCCCGAATCCGTCCCAGCCCCTGAGAGCAGGGTCGGCGAGGATGGCGGCGATGACGTCGAGCGACAGGTCGAGGCGGTCCGCCTCCTCCGCGTCGATGTTGAAACCCATGCCGGCGGATTTCGCCAGCAGCGCCAGCGAGCGGGCGCGCGCCACCAGTTCCGTCATCACCCGCTCGCGCTGGCCTTCCTCGTAACGCGGATGCAGCGCCGAGAGCTTCACCGAGATGCCCGGGTTCTCGCGGATGTCCTTCGACCGGCAGGCCGGCGCCAGCGCGGTGATCGCGTCGGAATAGGCGAGATGGTAGCGCCTGGCATCGCCCTCGGTGCGGGCCGCCTCGCCCAGCATGTCATAGGAATAGGTATAGCCCTTCTCCTCCATGCGGGACGCGCGGTCGCGGGCCTCCTCGATGTTGCGGCCGAGCACGAACTGGCTGCCGAGCTCGCGCATGGCGTGGCTGACCGCCGTGCGGATCACCGGCTCGCCGAGCCGCTTCACCGCGCCGCGCAGCGCCGAGACCAGCCCCTGGTCGCCCTGTTTCAGCACCTTGCCGGTCAGCAGCAGCGCCCAGGTCGAGGCGTTGACCAGCGGCGAGGAGGAATGGCCGATATGCCGGCCCCATTCCGACGGCGCGATCTTGTCCTCGATCAGCGCCTCGATGGTCTCGTCGTCGGGCACCCGGAGCAGCGCCTCCGCAAGGCACATCAGGGCGACCCCTTCCCGGGTCGAGAGACCGTATTCGGCGAGGAACACCTCCATCAGGCCGGTATCGCCCTGCTTGCGCACCTCGCGGATCAGGTCCGCGCCGCGTTCGCAGATCCGGTAGCGCTCGGCTGCATCGAGGCCCGCCATATCGACCAGCCGGCGTACCGCCGCGTTCTCGTCGGGCAAGGTCGCCGCGCGCATGGCGGCACGGATATCGTCGAGGTCGGTGGCGGAAACGGTCATCTGCGGGCTCCGGGATTCAGCTTCCATCAGGCTAGCATGATCGGGCTGTGCTTTCCGACCTTTTGATGGCAGAATTGACGTCGTTTCGACCTCTATTCATCGCCTTGGCAGACTAAACGATGACCTATCCCGCCGCCGACGAAACATTCGACCGTTTCGACCGGCAGATTCTCGACATTCTCGCGGAAAACGGCCGCATCACCGTCACCGAACTGGCGGAGCGGGTGGGGCTGTCCAAGACGCCCTGCCAGAACCGCATGCGCAAGCTGGAGGCCGACGGCGTCATCCAGGGCTACCGCGCTGTGCTGGACCCTGTGCGCATGGGTTCCGCCCATGTCGCCTTCGTCGAGGTGCAATTGTCGGACACCCGCGAGGCGGCGCTGCGCGCCTTCAACGAGGCGGTCCGCAAGCTGCGGCAGGTCGAGACCTGCCACATGATCGCCGGCGGCTTCGATTACCTGCTGAAGGTGCGCACGCGCGATATCGGCGCCTACCGCAAGTTCCTCGGCGAGACGCTGTCGGGCCTGCCGCATGTCGCGCAGACCCGCACCTACGTGGTGATGGAGGCGGTCAAGGACGGGGCGGTGTGAGCCGCCCTGCCCGGTCTCAGGTTTCCGCCCAGTCCGCCAGCCGGTCGATGAAGCTTGAGCATTCCTCGATCTGGGCGAGGTCGATGAACTCATTGGGCTGGTGCGCCTGCAGGATGCTGCCGGGACCGCAGATCACGGTCGAGAGGCCGGCTTCCTGGAACTGTCCGCCCTCGCTGGCGTAGGAGACCGTCGTCGTCGAGTTGCGCCCGGTCAGCCGGTGTGCCAGTTCAGCGGCCGGCGACGGGCTTTCCGGCGCAAGGCCCGGCACGGAGGCGAGCTTCTCGGTCACGATATCCGCGCCGTCGAACACCGCCTTCATTGCCGGCAGCAGTTCAGCCGCCTTCGCATCGAACCGGCGGCGCACGTCGTCCGGGTCCTGGCCCGGAATGGTGCGGCAATCCCAGGTGAAGATGCATTCCCGCGCCGTGATGTTGTGCGCGGTGCCGCCGTGAATGACGTTGACGCCGAGCGTGGTGTAGACCGGGTCGAACTTCGCATCGTACGGCCCGTTCGCGCGGAATTCGTCGGCGATGTCGTGCAGGAAGGCGGCGAGCCGGGCGGCGATGGCGACCGCGTTCACCCCCTTGTCGGTATGTGCGGAATGCGCTTCGAAGCCGGTCACCGTTGTGCGGTAGGTGGAGATCGCCTTGTGCGCGTCGACCACGCCCATCAGGGACGGCTCGCCGACGATGCAGAGCGCCGGTCTCGGACAGCGCGCCATCAGTTCCGCGATCATGCGCGGCGCGCCGAAACAGCCGACCTCCTCGTCATAGGACAGCGCCAGGATCAGCGGCCGCCTCAGCGGACGCTTCACGAGGTCGGGCACCCTGGAGAGCACGATGGCGGAGAAGCTCTTCATGTCCGCGGTGCCGCGGCCGTAGAGCCTGCCGTCCTTCTCGACGACCTCCCACGGGTTCGTCACCCAGGGCTGACCCTCCACCGGCACCACGTCGGTATGGCCGGACAAGACCGCACCGCCCGCCGTCTCCGGGCCGATCAGGGCATAGAGGTTGGCCTTGGTGCCGTCGTCGTTCGGCACGATGTGGCTTGCCACCCCCCAGGCGGCGAGATAGTCCCGCACGAAATGGATCAGTTCGAGATTGCTGCGCGACGAGGTGGTGTCGAAGGCGACCATGCGCGCGATCATCTCGCGCGGGCTGTAACGTGCACTCAACCGTCATTCCTTCCAGAAAGCGGGCATAAACAGGATCAGCACCGTGAGAACCTCGAGCCTGCCGATCAGCATGCCGGCCGAGAGCATCCACTTGGCGCTGTCGGGCAGGGTCGCGAAATTGCCGGACGGCCCGATGATCGGGCCGAGGCCGGGACCGACATTGGAGATCGCGGTCGCCGCGCCCGAGACGGCGGTGAGGAAGTCGAGCCCGGCAAGCCCCAGCCCCATCGCCAGCAGGCCGAAGCAGAAGACGAAGGAGAAGAAGAAGGTCAGCACCGACAGCCCGACGGTATCCGGGATCGGCCGGTTGTTGAATTGCGGGATGAACACGCCATGCGGCTGCAACAGCGCCTTCATCTGCGTCGCGGCCATGGCGTAGAGCACCTGGAAGCGGAAGATCTTGATGCCGCAGGTGGTCGAGCCCGCGCAGCCGCCGATGAACATGACGACGAAGAACATGACGATCGCGAAGGTTCCCCACTGGTCGTAATCCGCGGTGGCGAAGCCGGTGCCGGTCATGACCGAGGTGACGTTGAAGGCGACGTAGCGCAGCGCGTCGAGCCAGGGCTCGCCATTGGCGAAGACCTGCCAGAGCACCAGCACGCCGATCACCGACCAGAGGATCGAGAGGAACCAGCGCACCTGGCTGTCGCGCAGCAGGTCGAAGGGCCGGCCGCGCACCGCCTGCAGGTAGAGCACGAAGGGCAGGCCGCTCATCATCATGCCGAAGGTGATGATCCAGTCGATGGCCGCGGAATCGAAATGCCCGATGGAGGCGTCGGCGGTTGAGAAGCCCGCGGTCGCGATGGTGGTCATGGCATGCGCCACCGCCTCCAGCTTGCCCATGCCGGCGAACCAGAGCAGCCCGGTCCAGATCACCGTCAGAGCGACATAGATCAGGCCGATGGAACTGGCGATCTGGGCCGCGCGCGGCAGCACCTTGTCGGACTGGTCGGAGGATTCCATGCGGAACAGCTGCATGCCGCCGACCCGCAGCATGGGCAGCACCGCGATCGCCATGACGATGATGCCGATGCCGCCGAGCCATTGCAGCACCGCGCGCCAGAGCAGGATGCCCGGCGGCGCGAAATCGAGGCCGGTGATCACCGTCGCCCCGGTGGTGGTGATGCCCGACATCGCCTCGAAGAAGGAATCGGTGAAGGACATCTCGAGTTTCGAGAAGGTGAAGGGCAGCGCCGCGAAGGCGGTCAGCACGATCCAGCTCAGCGAGGTCAGCAGGAAGGCTTGGCGGATGGTGAGCTGCATGTCGTCCGACCGGCAGGTCAGCACCAGCGAGACGCCGATGAACATGGTGCCGCCGGCGGACGCCGCGAAGGCTTTCCAGTCATCGTCGCCGCGGACGATATCCACCACCGCAGGCAGGCACATGCCGACGGCGAGCGTCACCATCAGCAGGCCGATCACGAAGAATATGGGTCTGAAATCCGGCAAATCGCCTTGCGCCTGACCGCTTCATCCAAAGCGGGCAGGATTGGTGCAAAAGCCGGTTCTGTCCAGCCCGCTGAAAAGCCGGCTCAGCGTGCGCCGATGCCGAGAATGGTCAGCACTTCCCTGCGGCTTTCCGCATTCTCCCGGAAGGCGCCGAGCAGGCGGCTGGTCACCATGGTGACGCCGGGCTTGTGGACGCCGCGGGTGGTCATGCATTGGTGCGCCGCCTCGATCACCACGGCGACGCCTTCCGGCTCGAGCACTTCCTCGATGCAATTGGCGATCTGGGCGGTGAGCTTTTCCTGGATCTGCAGGCGCTTGGCGTACATCTCGACGACGCGCGCCAGCTTGGAGATGCCGACGACGCGGGTCTTCGGCAGGTAGGCGATATGCACCTTGCCGATGATCGGCACCATGTGGTGCTCGCAATGGCTCTCCAGCCGGATGTCGCGGAGCGCGACGATCTCGTCGTAGCCGTCGGTCTCCTCGAATGTGCGCGACAGGATCTCCACCGGGTCCTGTTCGTAGCCGGCGAAGAATTCCTCGTAGGCGCGGACCACCCGTTCCGGCGTGTCCACCAGTCCCTCGCGGTCGGGATCGTCGCCGGCCCAGCGCAGCAGGGTGCGCACGGCGGCTTCCGCCTCGTCGCGGCTCGGCCGGCCATCCTTGCCCCCGATGCGGGGTGTGATCTTGTCGATAGCGTTCACGGTGGCTTCCTTCCTGCCGCTGTTGCCCGCCTCAGATGTGGTTGCGCTGTCCATCCTGCAAGAAAAAACTCTGCTTGGCGGTCAATGCAGCACGGGCCGGGAATGCGGGCTGTCGAGCGAGAAGGCGGGGATGTCGATATCGAAGCGCTCGCCGTTCTCGGCTTTCATCTCGTAGGTGCCGACCATGAAGCCGGACGGCGTCGCGAGCGGGCAGCCGCTGGTATATTCGAAGGTCTGGCCCGGTTCCAGGATCGGCTGCTCGCCGACGACGCCGTCGCCGCGGACCTCCTGCACCCGGCCCTGGGCATCCGTGATGCGCCAGTGGCGGGTCAGCAGCTGCACCGTTTCGGGGCTCTGGTTCTCGATCCGGATCTGGTAGGCCCAGACGAAGCGGTGCTCGCCGGG
>JAVKCR010000104.1:0-13348 GCA_040222645.1 Rhodospirillales bacterium | reverse complement strand
CCACGCCCGAGAAGGTCGTGCGTGTCGCCGTGGATATCCTGAAGGGCTTCGACGAAGCGGCGGCGACGGAAGCGATTGCCGGTTTCGATCTTGGAGCCTCGTCCGGCAAGGTTGCGGAAACACTCGCGAAACTTTACCGGCTCTATTACGAGCGCGACGCGGAGATGGTCGAGATCAACCCGCTGGTGCTGATGAAGGACGGCGGCATCATCGCACTGGATTGCAAGTTCTCGCTCGAGGATTCCGGCGCTGCCCGCCAGCCGGACACCGCGGCAAAGGCGACGCCGGAAAAGAAGACCGGCCTCGAGAAGCGCGGCGAGGAGCACGGGCTGAAATATATCGAACTCGACGGTTCCGTCGGCGTGCTGGCGAACGGCGCCGGCCTGACCATGACCACCATGGACGCGATCAGCCACTATGGCGGCAAGCCGGCCAACTTCCTCGAGATCGGCGGCGAGGCCTATACCAAGGCGAAGCCGGGCCTCGAACTCGTGCTGTCGAACCCGAACGTGAAGAGCCTGATGGTCAATTTCTGCGGTGCCTTCGCGCGCTGCGACGTGATGGCCGAAGGGGTGGTTGCGGCATGGGAGGAACTGAAACCGGACATGCCGGTGTTCTTCTCGATCCACGGCACCGGAGAGGACGAGGCGATCGCGCTCGTCCGCGACCGGCTCGGCATCGAACCCTATGACCTGATGGATGACGCGGTGAAGGCCGCAATCGAGGCGGCGAAATGATCATACGCGGAACAGACAGGGTGCTCGTCCAGGGCATCACCGGCAAGCAGGGCACGTTCTGGACGGAACGGATGCAGGAATGCGGCACCAACGTCATAGGCGGCGTGAATCCGAAGAAGGCGGGCACGACCCATTGCGGGGTGCCGGTCTACGCCTCGGCGACCGACGCGGCAAAGGACGGCGGGGTCGATTGCGCCGTCATGTTCATCCCGCCGCTGGCGGCGAAGGCGGCGGCGCTTGACGCCATCGAGGCGGGCGCGAAGAACCTCGTCATCCTGACCGAGTTCATTCCGGTTCGCGACGTGATGGAAATCGTTGCCATCGCGAAGCTAAATGGCTGCCAGGTGATCGGGCCGAACACGGCCGGCCTGGTGACGCCGGGCGAATGTTTCGTCGGCATCATGCCGGGCTTCAACGCCAACATCTTCCAGCCCGGCCGGATCGGCGTCGTCTCCCGCAGCGGCAGCCTCGGCACGCTGATCTGCCTGAACGTGGTCTCGGCGGGTTACGGCCAGTCGGCCTTCATCGGCATCGGCGGCGACCCGGTTTCCGGCACCACCTTCCGCGATGCGCTGGAAGCCTTCGAGAACGATCCGGGCACAGACGCCATCGTGCTGGTCGGCGAGATCGGCGGCGTCAAGGAAGAGGAGGCGGCGGAGTTCGCCGCGACCATGAAGAAGCCGGTCACCAGCTTCATAGCGGGCGGCGCCTCGCCGCCGGGCAAGAAGATGGGCCATGCCGGCGCCATCGTCATGGGCGACAAGGGCACCCACGCCTCGAAGAAGAAGGCGCTTGAAGCCGCCGGCGTCCGCGTCATGGCGATGCCGTCGGAAGTCGGCGCGCATCTGAAAGAGATGCTGGGGTAAGGCGATTGCGGGCGAGGGGGGTGTTTGCTCTCTCACCCGCAATGCCCCTCGTCCGATAGTTTGGTTGGTCCTTGCCAATCAAAAAACCTGTCATCCTGATGACAATCAGGACCCATGCCTGAGTGGCTGCGGTGCATTCGGACGGTGCCGGTACCCGGGCGGCATAATCAGGGTTGCCCGGCGGGTAACCTGTCTGGCGAGGCAAAAGCTCAGGCATGGGTCCTGAATTGAATTCAGGATGACGATGCTAGGTTTTGTGTGCGTAGTGCCAAACCGCCGGCCATCCCGGAATCCGCAAATCCGTCGACAACCGGAGCCATCCGGCTTTCCGCCCCTCTTCCGAGGTCTATAGTCACCCCGTGAATTTCTTCATCGGTTACGATCCCCACGCCATATTGCTCGCGGCTCTTGCGCTGGCCTTTGCCGGCTGGATCAAGGGTATCATCGGCCTTGCCCTGCCGATCGTCGGGCTGTCGCTGCTGGCGATGATCTTCCCGATCCATTTCGCGCTCGCCGTGATGGTGCTGCCGATCTGCGTCAGCAATATCTGGCAGGCGCTGCGCACGCCGGACTGCTTCGCCCAGGCCAGGCGCTTCTGGCCGATCGTGGTCGCGCTCACCGTCACCATGCTGGCCACGTCCGGGTTGGTGGTGGCGCTCGACGACCATGTTCTCCGGGTGATCATCGGCGGCGTACTGGCAATCGTCGGCACCGCCAACCTGCTCAGCGACCGTTTCGTCTTGCCGCGGCGCTACGAGCGGCCGGCCGGCATTGCCGCGGGCCTCCTCAGCGGCGTGTTCGGCGCCGTCTCGACGATCTGGGGGCCGCCCTTGCTGACGCTGCTGATCTCGCTGCGGTTGTCGAAGGACGTCTTCATCGGGGCTGTCGGCTTCATCTGGCTGGCGGGAAGCCTGCCGTTTCTCGTCGCCTTCATTTCCAACGGTGTGCTGAACGGCGGCACCGCGCCGGCCTCCGCGCTCGCCTGCCTACCCGTTCTGGCAGGGATGTGGCTCGGCGAGAAGCTTCGCAACCGCCTCGACGAGACGCTCTACCGGCGCATCCTGCTGTTCGCCATCGTGCTGATGGGGCTGAACCTGATTCGCACTGGCTTGATGACATGACCATCATAAGACGATCTGATAATAACAGCGGTCGACTTTTCATTTCTTGATGTTAAATTAGTCCGGTCAAATTGATGCCGCCCCGTCGGATCGTCGGAAATCCGGGGCGTGCGAGAGGCAATACGGAATTCCGGATCATGAGCGTCAGATATCTCCGCACCTTTATCGCCATTGCGGAAAGTGGCACATTTGCCTCTGCCGCCCATGTCGTCGGCATCACGCAATCGGCGGTCAGCATGCAGATGCGCGCGCTTGAGGACGAGCTGCGCTGCGAGCTGTTCGACCGTACCAAGCGTCCGCCGACGCTGAATGCCTACGGCAAGGCCTTGCTGCCGAAGGCCCGCGAGATCGTCTTCCTCTACGACCAGATGACCGAGGCCGCATCGAGCCACGACGCGCTCGCCGGAATGCTCGAACTCGGCGCCGTGCCGACGACGCTGACCGGACTTTTGCCGCGCACGCTGGCCGGACTGCGGCAGCGCCATCCGCGGCTGAAGGTCCGGATCGCGCAGAACATGGCGACCGAACTGATCCATATGGTCGACCGGGGCGAGATCGACGCGGCGATCGTCTCGGAAGCGGCCCAGACACCGCCGGGCCTGCGCGTACGCCCCTTCGCCAGCGAGCCGCTGATGGTCGTCGCCCCGCTCGATGCGCCTTACGACACCGATGTCGAACTGCTGGAGAAGCTGCCCTATATCCGCTTCAGCCGGCATGCCACGGTCGGGCGGATGATCCAGCGGGAATTCCGCAACCGCGACATCAAGGTCAACGAGAGCATGGAACTCGCCTCGATGGAGGCGATCACCCAGATGGTCTATCACGGTCTCGGCGTCAGCGTGCTGCCGGACCGCTCGGTCGAGGAGCCGCGTCCCTTGCCGGTGAAAAAGATTCCCTTCGGCTCACCGCCTCCGGAACGCGTGCTGGCGCTGGTCGAACGCGAGGAATCACCGAAGACGCCGCTGATCGACGCCGTCTTCCTGGAGCTCGAGAAGCTGGTCACCGGCAGACATTCCATAGAGCTTCCCTGACATCAATTTCATTGATGCAAGAACATCAAGACTATTCGATTTCAAATACTAGCTCCGGTCACCTATAACATTCGGACAATCTGATCCTCCCGAATGGGGGCCGGCAGAAGGCGGCGACGACAGCCGTCATATGGCCGGAAACCGGAAACGACCATGCCGCAAGACACCACATCCGCCACGCTCACCGTCCGCGTCCGACGCGGTAAGGAGAGCGGAACCTGGCAGGAATTCGAGGTCCCGCACCGCGAAAGCCAGACCGTGCTCGACGTCGTGACCTGGATCCAGCGCAACCTCGACCCGACGCTCTCCTACCGTTTCGCCTGCCGGGTCGGCATGTGCGGTTCCTGCGCGATGACCGTCAACGGCAAGCCGCGCTGGACCTGCCGCACCCATGTCTCCCGTGTCGCCGAGGGGGGAGCGATCGAGATCGCGCCGCTGCGCAACATGCCGGTGATCAAGGACCTCGCCTGCGACATGACGGAATTCTTCCAGAAATGGCAGCGCGCTGAGGCCCGTTTCAACGGCAAGAGCGACCGTACCGAGCCGCTGCCCAAGATCGATCCGGCTAGCCCGGCGCGCGTCGCCGCGTCCGCCGGCATCGAATGCATCAATTGCGCGGTCTGCTATTCGGCCTGTGACGTGGTCACCTGGAAGCCCGACTATCTCGGCCCCGCGGCGCTCAACCGGGCGTGGACGTTGATCAACGACGAGCGCGACGTCAGCCGCAAGGAACGCCTTGAGGCGGTCGCCTCCGACGCCGGCTGCCATTCCTGCCACAGCCAGGGCTCCTGCACGGTGCATTGCCCGACCGGCCTTAATCCCTCGCAATCGATCGCCGGGTTGAAAAAGGAAACGATGAAGGCGCTGCTGAAGGGAGAACTCGGATGATCTCCGCCTGGATGTACATCCTCCAGCGGGCTTCCGCACTGGTCATGGGGCCCTTCGTGATCGTCCATCTCGGGCTGATCATCTATGCCATGCGCGGCGGGCTGTCGGCGGGCGAGATCCTGTCTCGGACGCAAGGCGAGATCGGCTGGGCGGCATTCTACGCCCTGTTCGTCGTCGCCGCCGCGATCCATGCGCCGATCGGGTTGCGCAACGTGCTGGCCGAGATGGCCGGTCTGCGGGGCAGGGGAATCGACATCGCGCTCGGCCTGTTCGCGCTGTTCCTGCTGGTCGCCGGGCTGCGCGCCGTCATCGCGGTGACCCTGCCATGATCGCCGGACGTCACAAGCATCGCTACTGGTGGGCCTTCGCCGGCCACCGCATCTCCGGCGTGGCGCTGGCGCTGTTCCTGCCGTTTCACTTCCTGCTGCTCGGCACCGCCATTGATGGCGCAGACGTCATGGACAGCTACCTGTCGCTTGCCGACAACGTGTTCGCCCGCATCGCGGAGACCGGACTGGTCTTCTTCCTCACCATCCACCTGGTGTTCGGTGTGCGTGTGCTGCTGATCGAACTGGTCGCCTGGCGGGACTGGCAGAAGGACCTGATCGCCTTCGGCCTCGCGCTCGGCGCCCTGGTGGCGGCCGGCTTTCTTCTGATCGCGAGCTGACCCATGGAACTCGAACGTCTCGACACCGACATCCTCATCATCGGCTCCGGCGGCGCCGGGCTGTTTGCCGCGCTCCATGCGCAGAAGGTGGCGCCCGAACTGGAGGTCAGCCTCGCGGTCAAGGGCCTGATCGGCAAATGCGGCTGCACGCGGATGGTGCAGGGTGGCTATAACGTCGCCCTCAACCCCGCCGATTCCGTCGAACGGCACTTCATGGACACCATCGTCGGCGGCAAGTGGCTGCCCGACCAGGATCTCGCCTGGCGGCTGGTGACGACCGCAATCGAGCGGGTCCGCGAACTGGAGAACGAGCTCGGCTGCTTCTTCGACCGCAATCCGGACGGCACGCTGCACCAGAAGGCCTTCGCCGGCCAGAGCTTCGACCGCACCGCCCACAAGGGCGACCTCACCGGTATCGAGATCATCAGCCGGCTGATGGAACAGGTGATGCGCCGGCCGCTGCGCCGGTTCGAGGAATGCCGGGCCATCGCGCTGATCCGCACCCCGGCGGGCGATGCCATCTCGGGCGTGCTGTTCATCGACATGCGTACCGGCGGTTTCTTCTTCGTGCGCGCCAAGGCCGTGCTGCTGGCCACCGGCGGCGGCCCGACGATGTATCTCTACCACACGCCCTCGGGCGAGAAGACCTGCGACGGCATGGCCATGGCCCTCGATATCGGTCTCGAACTGCGCGACATGGAAATGGTGCAGTTCCACCCGACCGGCCTGCTCGCCGGCACCGATACCCGGATGACCGGCACGGTGCTGGAGGAGGGGCTGCGGGGCGCCGGCGGCTACCTGCTGAACGGTGCCGGCGAGCGTTTCATGTCGAAATACGATCCGGCCGGCGAGCGCGCGACCCGCGACGTCGTCAGCCGCGCGATCTACGCGGAAATGCGCAGCGGCAACACGACGCCGAACGGCGGCGTCTATATCGAGATGAAGCATCTCGGCCCCGAGGAGGTTCGCCGCCGCTTCAAGGGCATGGTGGAACGCTGCGCCGATTGCGGCTTCGATCTCGCCGGCGACCGGGTCGAGGTGGTGCCGACCGCACACTACATGATGGGCGGCATCGTCTTCGAGGGCGACTGCAGGTCGGCTATCGACGGGCTGTTCATCGCCGGTGAGGATGCCGGCGGCGTGCATGGCGCCAACCGCCTCGGTGGCAACGGCGTCGCCAACTCGACCGTCTATGGCGGTATTGCCGGCGACGCCATGAGTGCCTACGTGAAGGCGGGTGAAGGCGTTTTGCGCGACCCGGACAATGCGGCGATCGACGAGGCGATCG
Source organism: Rhodospirillales bacterium (assembly GCA_040222645.1). Lineage (GTDB taxonomy): Bacteria > Pseudomonadota > Alphaproteobacteria > Rhodospirillales > HT1-32 > HT1-32. The sequence goes on along the minus strand of JAVKCR010000104.1, from coordinate 6,750 downwards.
CACGGGCGGTCGCGCCGTTCAGCAAGAAACCCGGCAATATCAACGCTGTGCGCGAACGACTTTACAACTTGATGTGGGACGATGTCGGCATCATCCGCGACAAGGAAGGGCTCGCCCGTGCCACGGTCGAACTCGACGACATCGCCGCCGAGATCGCCGAGACCGGTATTGACGACACGGACCGCGCTTTCAACCTGACTTGGCACGACCGGCTGAATCTCCAGAGTCTCGTTGAGATTTCGAGCGCGATCGCGTTTGCAGCCACGGCGCGGGAAGACAGCCGCGGCGCCCATTTCCGGGCGGATTTCCCGGAGACGGGCGATCTGGACAAGACCGAGTATACTGTGGTGACGCGCAAGGACGGCAGGCTCGAGGCCACCACCCGTCCGGTTCAGTTCACCATCGTGAAGCCGGGCGAGAGCCTGATCGACGACGCTGCCGGCGCACCGCCCGCAGCGGCCCAGAAATCCTGACCAACCGGGGACACCGAGAATGATCGACCCAGCACTGATCCAGGCGACCGGCGAGGAACTGATGGCCAAGGCCGGGATCGAGATTCCGGACGACTACCTGGTCGGCATGAAGGCGATGGCCGACGTGGAGGAGGGCGAACTCTCCGCCTTCGTGCTGCGCGCCATGCTGGACAATTACGAGGCCGCCAAGCAGGACCGCCGCGCCATGTGCGCCGATACCGGCGTGCCGCGCTGGTACATCAAGATGGGCAACGAGGCGACGCTGAAGGGCGGCCCGATCGCCATGGAAGCGGCCATCAGAAGGGCGACCGCCGCGGCGACGCACAACGTGCCGCTGCGGCCGAACCGGGTGCATCCGCTCTGGCGCACCGACCACAACAACAATGTCGGGCTGAACGCGCCGGAGATCGAGTACAGCTTCGAGCCTGATGCCGACTGGATCGACCTGACCACCGTCCACAAGGGCGGCCTGTTTGGCACCGACTACCGGATGCTGTTCCCGGGAGACGGCATCGACGGCATCAAGCGCTTCTTTCTCGACACCCTGATCTCCTTCGGCAAGCGCGGGCTTGCCTGCCAGCCGGCGATCGTCGGCATCGGGCTCGGCGGCTCGAAGGACACCACCATGGTGCTCGGCAAGCAGGCCGCGTGCCTGCGCACCGTCGGCGACCGCAACCCGGACCCGAAAGTCGCCGAACTCGAGCTCGAACTGAAGGAAATCGGCAACAATATCGGCATGGGCGCGATGGGTTTCGTCGGCAAGTCGATGGTGGTCGATTGCCATATCGAATGCGGCTTCACCCATACCGGCGGCATGCCGATGAGCGTGCATGCGTTCTGCCTGTCCTCGCGGCGAGCGACGGCGCGTATCTACAGTGACGGGCGTGTGGAATACCGCACCGACCCGCAATGGTTCACCCCCTACATGAGACGGGAGACAGTCGAATGGCCGCATCCAGCGGACGGCTTAAGGAAGTCCGGATAAAGACACCGGTCACCGACGAGGACATCGCGAAGCTCGAACTCGGCAACGTCGTCTATCTCGACGGGGTGATCTATACCGGCCGGGAAGGGGTCTATCAGCGTATCCTCGGCGACGGGATCGCGCCGCCGATCGATCTCGCCTCGATCTCCAACGTCAATTTCCACTGCTCGCCAGCGGCGCGCGTGAATGATGACGGGTCCTTCGAGATCGGCGCGGTCACCGCGACCGCCAGCTTCCGCTTCTCGAAATGGCTGCCGAAATGGTTCGAGACATCGGGCTGCAAGGTGATCATCGGCAAGGGCGGCATGTCGGGCGAGGATTACCGCAACATCTTCGTGCCGAACGGCGCCACCTACCTGACCACGGTCGGTTACGGCACCGGCGCGCTGCTTGGCCGCGGCATCAAGAAGATCCGCGATGCGATCTGGCTCGACGATCTCGGCATTGCCCAGGCCATGTGGGTGCTGGAGGTCGAGAAGTTCGGCCCGTTCATCGTCGATTGCGATCGCGAGGGCAACAGCCTGTTCGACCAGCAGAATGCCGAGATCGCCGACCGCCTCGACGGTCTTTACGAGGGCCTCAAGCGCCCGGCGCTGCACCGCTACGGCGAGACCGACAATCGCCGCGACGAACTGATCTGAGGAAGCGGTCCTCGTCCTGAGCTTGTTTCAGGCCCCCGGTCAATTGGCCTGAGCCAGTCCATGGAAGCTCAACCCGGCCTATCGAGGTCCTGAAACAAGTTCAGGACGAGGGGTCTAAAACCTCTTGCGCATCACGCGCCGCGCACGCTGAATCCCTCCACACTCCTACTCCAATCAATTCCAGGAAACTCACAGGATGCTGAAAATTCTCGGACGGGCGAACTCTTCCAACGTTCGCAAGGTGCTCTGGTGCGCGACCGAAATCGGCAAGGATTTCGACCGCACCGACGTCGGCGGCCCTTTCGGAGGCAACGATACGCCCGATTATCTCGCCAAGAACCCGACCGGCCTGGTGCCGACGCTGATCGACGGCGATGTCGTGGTCTGGGAATCGAACGCGATCATCCGCTATCTCGCCGCGACCTATTCCGCCGGCGCCCTCTGGCCGGCAGACCCGGCGGAACGCTCCGTCGCCGACCGCTGGATGGACTGGCAGATATTTGCGCTCGCAGCCCCGATGACGTTGCTGCTGCATACCCACAACAAGGTGCCGGGCAAGGCCGGCACGCCGGAGCAGGTTGCCGCTGCCGAGTCGGAACTGGTGAAGCACTGGGGCGTTCTGGAACGGGGACTCGATGGACGTGATTTCGTTGCCGGAAACCGCCTGACCATGGGGGATATCCCGGCCGGTTTCTTCATCAACCGCTGGCGTATTCTGGCGACCAACAAGCCCGACTTCCCGAATATCTTCGCCTGGCATGAACGGCTGAAACAGCGGGAAGGCTACGCCCGTCACATCGTCGAGGCAGGGGTCTAGGCGCAGGGCATACCGGAACGCATTGATTTATCAGCGTTTCGACACAATCAAAAGACGGCGAAACCGTCCTTTAATCCTCGGGCGGGCGGCGTTATAAGTTGTGCGCTGCAATGAACGCCGGTCAGTCGGGCCGGCGGCTCCGGGAAATTGGGCACATGCAGCAGGGAAGAGGCATATGGAAGACCTGCTCAAGGAATATCTGCCGATCCTGATCTTTCTCGGGATCGCGTTCGGACTCGCGACGATCATCCTGATCGCGTCCTACGTCATCGCACCGCAGCGGCCGGACGCTGAAAAGCTGTCCCCCTACGAGTGCGGGTTCGACGCCTTCGACGATGCGCGCAACAAGTTCGACGTGCGATTCTACCTCGTCGCCATCCTCTTCATCATCTTCGACCTCGAAGTCGCCTTCCTGTTCCCCTGGGCGATCTCGCTCGGCGATATCGGCATCTTCGGGTTCTGGTCCATGGTGGTGTTCCTCGGAATCCTCACCATCGGCTTCATCTACGAATGGAAGAAAGGCGCGCTGGAATGGGAGTGATCGACAATCCGAACCGCGTATCCGGCCAACCGCTGCCGCCGGGCAACGACCAGGACGCGCTGCTCAACGCCATCGGCGACGAGATCCAGAACAAGGGTTTCGTGCTGGCGAATGTCGACAAGCTGGTCAACTGGGCGCGTTCCGGCTCGCTCTGGCCGATGACCTTCGGTCTCGCCTGCTGCGCGGTCGAAATGATGCACACCGCCTGTTCGCGCTACGACATGGACAGGTTCGGCGTCGTGTTCCGTCCGTCGCCCCGCCAGTCCGACGTGATGATCGTCGCCGGAACCCTGACCAACAAGATGGCGCCGGCGCTGCGCAAGGTCTACGACCAGATGGCCGAGCCGCGCTGGGTAATCTCGATGGGCAGTTGCGCCAATGGCGGCGGCTACTATCACTACAGCTATTCCGTCGTGCGCGGATGTGACCGCATCGTGCCGGTCGACATCTACGTTCCGGGTTGCCCGCCCACGGCAGAGGCGCTGCTCTACGGTATCCTGCAGCTGCAGCGGAAGATCCGCCGCACCGGCACGATCGCCCGCTGACGGCCGGAAAGGGACGATCCATGGCAGACGAAACCCTCATGGACCTGGGCGACATCATCTCGGCTGCCCAGGCGAACGACGTCACCGGCTTCAAGGTGGCGAACGGCGAACTGTCGATCGACGTGGCGCCGGCCGGCATCAACCGTGTGCTGAAGTACCTGCGCGACGATGCGAACTGCAAGTTCACCATCCTCGCCGACCTCTGCGGCGCCGATTATCCGGACCGCGAGAAGCGCTTCGACGTGGTCTACAACCTGTTGTCGATCACGCAGAACATGCGCATCCGCGTCAAGGTCGCGACCGACGAGGACACCCCCGTACCGTCAGCCACCCCGACCTATCCGGCGGCGGGCTGGTTCGAGCGCGAGGCATGGGACCTCTACGGCATCTATTTCTCCGGCAATCCCGACCTGCGCCGGATCATGACCGATTACGGCTTCGAGGGACATCCGCTGCGCAAGGATTTCCCGCTGACCGGCTATGTCGAACTGCGCTACGACGACGAGCAGAAGCGTGTGGTCTACGAACCGGTGAAGCTGACGCAGGATTTCCGCAGCTTCGATTTCATGAGCCCTTGGGAAGGTGCCAAACATATCCTTCCCGGTGACGAGAAGGCTTCCAAGGAAGCAGGTGGCGACTGATGTCCGAACAGCAGATCGAGAACTTCCAGATCAATTTCGGGCCGCAGCATCCTGCCGCCCACGGCGTGCTGCGTCTCGTGCTCGAGATGGACGGCGAGGTGGTGGACCGGGCCGACCCGCATATCGGCCTGCTGCATCGCGGCACCGAGAAGCTGATCGAGTACAAGACCTACCTGCAGGCCGTGCCCTATTTCGACCGGCTCGATTACGTCGCGCCGATGAACCAGGAACATGCCTTCGCGCTGGCCGTCGAGAAGCTGCTGGGCATCACGCCGCCGCCGCGCGGCCAGGCGATCCGGGTCCTCTATGCCGAGATCGGGCGCATCCTGAACCACCTCCTGAACATCACGACCTTCGCCCTCGATGTCGGCGCCATGACGCCGCTGCTCTACGCCTTCGAGGAACGCGAACTGCTGATGGAGTTCTACGAGCGGGCTTCCGGTGCGCGGCTGCATGCCGCCTATTTCCGTCCGGGCGGCGTCGCCTTCGACCTGCCGCCGGGACTGATCGACGATATCCTGAAATTCTGCGACACCTTCCCGAAGACCATGGAAACCATGGAAGGGCTGCTGTCGGAAAACCGCATCTACAAGCAGCGTACCGTCGATATCGGCGTGGTCAGCGCCGAGGATGCACAGGCCTGGGGCTTCACCGGCGTCATGCTGCGCGGCTCCGGCATTCCGTGGGACCTGCGCAAGTCGCAACCCTATGACGGTTACGAGACCTACGATTTCGACATCCCGGTCGGAGTTCACGGCGATTGCTACGACCGCTATGTCTGCCGCATGGAGGAAATTCACCAGTCGCTGTCGCTGATGCGCCAGGCCTGCGAACGCATCCAGAAGCATGCGGGCGAGCCCGTGAAGGTCGACAACAACAAGGTATCCCCGCCTTCGCGCGCCCGCATGAAGCAGTCGATGGAAGCGCTGATCCATCACTTCAAGCTCTATACCGAGGGCTATCACGTTCCGGCCGGCGAGACCTACACCGCCGTCGAGGCGCCGAAGGGCGAGTTCGGCGTCTACCTGGTGTCCGACGGTTCCAACAAACCATACCGCTGCAAGATCCGTGCGCCGGGATTCGCCCATCTGCAGGGCATCGACTTCATGTCGAAGGGTCACATGCTGGCCGATGTGGTCGCCATTATCGGCCCGCTGGATATCGTGTTCGGGGAGATTGACCGTTGAGCGAGGCTTTCGAATTCACGGCCGAGAATCTGGCGCAGGCGAAGAAGATCATCGCCCGCTACCCGGAAGGCTACCAGGCGAGCGCGGTCATGCCGCTGCTCACCATCGCGCAGCAGCAGAACGCGCTGCATCTGTCGGTGCCGGCGATCGAGTATGTCGCCGAGATGCTCGAGATGCCGGTGATCCGGGTGATGGAAGTCGCAAGCTTCTACACCATGTACAATCTCGACCCGGTCGGCAGGCACATGATCGAGGTCTGCACTACGACGCCCTGCTGGCTGCGCGGCTCGGAGAAGGTCGTGAAGGCCTGCGAGAAGGCGCTCGGCATCACCGTCGGCCAGACCACGGAAGACGGCATGTTCACGCTGAAGGAGGCGGAATGCCTCGGTGCCTGCGTGAACGCGCCCATGTGCCAGATCGGCGATCACTATTATGAAGACCTCAGCGAGGACTCGATGGTCGCGATCATCGAGACACTGAAAGCCGGCGGCACACCAAAGCCCGGACCGCAGATCGACCGGCAGACCTCGGCGCCGGCGGGCGGACTGACGACGCTGACCGGCAAACCGGGCAAGCCCGAACTGCGCACCGACGGCGCTCTCGACGGAGACGACTGATGCTCGCGGACAAGGACCGGATTTTCACCAATCTCTACGGCGTCCACGACTGGCGCCTCAAGGGCGCGATCTCGCGAGGTGACTGGGACAATACCAAGGCGATCCTGGCCAAGGGCCGCGACTGGATCATCGACGAGATGAAGGCATCCGGCCTGCGCGGCCGCGGCGGCGCCGGGTTCCCGACCGGCGTCAAATGGTCGTTCATGCCGAAGGAAGTGGGCGCGCGCCCGCATTACCTCGTGGTCAACGCGGACGAGGGCGAGCCCGGCACCTGCAAGGACCGCGACATGATGCGCCACGATC
>JAVKCR010000103.1:0-4100 GCA_040222645.1 Rhodospirillales bacterium | reverse complement strand
CCGAGCTCGCCGCCGCCCGCGTCCGAGAGCCGCGTGAACTCCGCGAGGTAGGAGGCGGGGTGGACGCGGCGCAACTCCTCCTCCGTCGCTTCAGGGGCGGAGGCGCAGTACATCTCGCGGGCGAGGCCGGTGACCTCCACGAGGTTCCTCAGCCGGCGCTTGCCCTCCGGGCTTTCCGGCAGGCCGCCGGCGGGGTGGGGCTGCACCAGCCCGCCGACCGGCACCACGAAGGCGTAATTGCCGCCGCCATGCCAGAAGCAGCGTTCGTCCGAATAGAAACCCGTGCGTCGTTCAGTGGCCATGCCTTGCTTCCGTCGCGTCCCGTACCAGTGCGGCATACCGGTAGATGCCATGCACGAACTTGCCGTACGGGAAGGACAGGAACAACGCGAAAACCACGCCGAGATGGATGGCGAGCAGCATGCCCATGGCGGGGGTCGACCGCAGGAAGTGGAGCGCCAGGCCGGTCAGGCCGGTCAGGAACAGCATCAGGATGAAGGCCTGGTCCATGCCGCCGGAGGAAACCCTGATCGCCTCGAAGCGATTCTTCTTCTCGATCCAGAGGCCGAGCGGGCCGATGACGAGGCCGATGCCGCCCAGCGTGCCGAGCACGCCCGCCGGGTTGTACCATGGGTAGGGCGCCTCCCAGCCGAGCAGGTAATGCTGTAGCGTCGCGATCGAGGTCGCGGCGAAGCAGAGCAGGAAGCCGTAGAAGGTGGCGTGGTGGTAATGCTTGCGCCGCACGTCGGTCTTCTCGTCCGAGTTCATGCAGCCGCCGCCCCCGCCGTCGAGGTTCTTTAGGCCCGCCGCCGCCTTGCCGGCCGCGCGGAAGTCGGCCCAGGTGACAGCCCCGCCGCCGGTGGCCGTCCAGAAGTTCCTGAGGCCCATCCAGATCGCGATCATCGAGAACAGGAAGACGGCCCCGAACAGCGCCGCCATCGCGTTGTGCGGCATGATGCGGTAGAACGCGCCCTCGCCGGTCTGCGCCGAGAACAGCACGTCCGGGTCGACATAGGCCATGAAGCCGCCGATGAAGCCGGCGACGCCCGCCGCGCAGAGGATCGCGATCTTCAGCCCGTTGTTGGTGAACAGCCCGGCCAGCGCGCCCGGCCAGGCGTAGCGGGCGTAGGATTCGTGGCGCAGCTCGGCCAGCGAGACGGGCACATTGACGCCGAACTCGTGTGGCGGGGCGTACTGGCAATCGTGGTAGCAGGCGCCGCAGGAATGGCAGAGATTGGCGAAGTAGTCGAGTTCGCCGGCCGCGAAGAAGCGGCGGCGTTCCATCGCCGGGAAGACCGCGCAGATGCCCTCGCAATAGCGGCAGGCATTGCAGACGGTGAGCTGGCGGTCGACCTCGCGAAGCGCCTCAGTTGCGTGCATTTTTCGCGGCCTCCTTGCCAGCGATGCGCCCGAAGACGCTGCCGATGGTCATGCCGATCCCGGCGAGATAGCCCTTGCCGAGCACGTTGCCGGCCATGATCTCGCCCGCCGCGAACATGTTCGCCGAGGGCTTGCCGTCCGCCATGATCATCCGCGCGTCGCGGTTCACCCGGACGCCGAGATAGGTGAAGGTGATGCCGGGCCGGAGCGAGTAGCCGTAATAGGGCGGCGTGTCGATGGGCCGGGCCCAGTGGGTCTTGTCGATGGCCAGCCCCTCGGTGCGGCAATCGTCATGCACCGTATGGTCGAAGCTGCCCGGCTTGCAGGCGGCGTTGAACGCGTCGACGGTCTTGCGCACCGCGTCGGCCGGCACGCCGAAGGTCTCGGCGAGATCCTCGATGGTATCCGCCTTCTCCGGCGGGAAGACCGAGGGCATGAAATTGCGGATCGATTTCTCGTCGATGATGACATAGCCGACCTGCTCCGGCTGGGCGGCGACGAGACGTCCCCAGATGGCGTAGCGCTTCGGCCAGAAATCCTCGCCCTCGTCGTAGAACCGCTCGCCCTTGGCGTTGACCACGATGCCGAAGGGCACGCAATCGAGCCGGGTGACGATGCCGCCGTCGAATTTCGGCGAACGCCCGTCGATGGCGACCGCGTGACACTGCGCCGGGTCGCCGGTCGCCTTCACGCCACTGTCGATCAGCAGGCGCAGCACCTTGCCCTTGTTGTAGGGCGTGCCGCGGATCAGGAAGTTCTGCGCCGCCGGGCCCCAGGCCTCCTCCAGCCAGTCGAGATTGGCCTCGAAGCCGCCGGCGGCGGCGACGAAGGCGCGGCCCGCGATATATTCCTCGGCCTCGCCCTTCTTCACCGTGATGCCCTTGAAGAAGCCGTCCTCGATATCGGTCCCGACGATTTCCGTCTCGTATTCGACCTCAACGCCGAGCGCCTCGGCGGTGTGGTAGAGCGAGTTCACCATGGCGCGGCCGCCGCCGAGGAAGAAGGCGTTGGTCCGCCCGAGGCTCAGCGTGCCGCCGAGCGAGGGCTGGAAGCGCACGCCCTGCGCGTTCAGCCAGTCCCAGAGCTCCTTTGATTTCTCGAGCGTCAGTTCGGCAAGCTCCCTGTCGGTCTCGCCGCCGGTGACCCGCATCAGGTCTTCCATGTACTCGTCGACGTGGTAGGGGCCGGTCAGCACCTCGTTCGGCTCGTCATGGGCGACGCGGCAGTTGCGGGTATGCCGGGTATTTCCGCCGCGCCAGTCCTTCGGCGCGACCTCCACCACCAGCACGGAGGCGCCGTCGCGCGCGGCGGTGATCGCGGCGCACATCGCCGCATTGCCACCACCGGCGATCAGCACGTCGTAGCTGCGCCCTCGTTCATTCATGGATGTTGCCCCGGGTTGCTCAATTTGCCCGGACAATTAGATACAGACCGTGACATCCCGGTTCAAGCCAATTCACCCGCCGTTCAGCGCGCGCCAGACCCGTTCCGGGGTGGCCGGCATGTCCATATGGTCGACATCGATGGCGTCGCAGATGGCGCTCAGCGCCGCCGCCAGCCCGCCGACGGTGCCCGCCTCGCCCGCGCCCTTGACGCCGAGCGGGTTGACCTTGGTCGGCACCGGGAAGGCCTCCACCTCGATGGCGGAGAAATTGTCCGCCCGCGGCATGCCGTAATCCATGAAGGAGGCGGTGAGCATCTGGCCGGATTCGTCGAACACCATGGTCTCGACCAGCGCCTGTCCGGCGCCCTGCGCCACCCCGCCATGGATCTGGCCCTTCAGCAGCAGCGGGTTGATGACCGTGCCGACATCGTCGACCACGACATAGTTCAGCATCTCGTAGGTGCCGGTATCCGGATCAACCTCCACCTCGCAGATATGGCAGCCGTTCGGGAAGGTGGCGTTGTCGGCGCTGGAGAAGGTCTCGGCGGAAACCTGCCGGTCCGCCTTCTTCAGCACCTCCTTGAGCCCGACCGCGCGGTCGGTACCCTTGACCCGGAACGCGCCGTCGAGGAACTCGATGTCCGCGGCGTGGGTCTCCAGGATCTCGCCCGCCGTCGTGCCGAGCTGTTCACCGACATCGCGGACGGTGACGGAAATCGCCGTGCCGCCGGCGGCCATCGAGCGCGAGCCGAAGCTGCCGATGCCGTTGGCGACCCGCCTGTTGTCGCCGACGACGATCTCCACCTCGTCCGGCGCCAGGCCGAGCCGCTGGCAGATCACCTGCCGGAAGGCGGTCTGGTGGCCCTGGCCGGAATCGACCGAGCCGAGGAACACGGTCGCCTTGCCGTCCGGCGTCAGTTCGAGGCGGGCGAATTCCGGCCCCGGCTTGCCGAGGGGCCCGCCGGCGATCTCGATCGGACAGGAAATGCCGATGCCGCGCAGCTTGCCGCGCGCCCGGGATTCCGCCTTCCGTTCCTTGAAACCGTCCCAGTTCGCCAGCACCTTGGCGCGCGCCATGACGGCGGGGAAATCGCCGGAATCGTATGAGAAGACGAAACCCGTATCAAAGGGCATCTGGTCCGGCGGGATCATGTTCTGCAGGCGGATGTCGGTACGGTCGCGGCCCAGCCGGCGCGCGGCGATGTCGATCAGCCGCTCGATGATGAAGGTGGCCTCCGGCCGCCCCGCGCCGCGATAGGGCGCGGTGTACATGGTGTTGGTGAACATGCCGGTGACATGGGCGTAAATGTTCGGCGTACGGTAGACGCCCGAAAGC
>JAVKCR010000102.1:0-11697 GCA_040222645.1 Rhodospirillales bacterium | reverse complement strand
CCTGATCGCCCTTCCGGGTTACGACAACGGCCCGACGAAACCGGTCTGGCTGTTCAACGGATCTCCACGAGACAAGACTGTCTATGCCCCCGTCAAACTCGACTGAGGCACGCCAGCGTCGTTGTTAAGGGCCGGATTTGTTGCTATAGCAGGTTTCGGAACCGACCCCCGGACGGTTATCCACAACGGCGGCGCCGCCGCCCGACAGACGGATCCCAGACATGGCCAGACGTAGGCAGATATACGAGGGCAGGGCCAAGGTGCTCTTCGAAGGCCCGGAGCCCGGCACGCTGGTGCAGTACTTCAAGGACGATGCCTATTCCGACGATGATTCGCAGAAGGGCGTGATCACCGGGAAGGGCGTTCTCAACAACCGGATCTCGGAATACCTGATGACCCGGCTGGCCGAAATCGGCGTTCCGACCCATTTCGTACGCCGTCTGAACATGCGCGAGCAGCTGGTCCGCGAAGTCGAGATCGTCCCGGTCAAGATCGCCGTGCGCAATATCGCCGCCGGATCTTTCGCCACCCGTTTCGGCATGGCGGAAGGCACGCCGCTGCCGCGTTCGATCGTCGAGTACCGCTACATGTCGGAAGAACTCGGCCATCCGATCGTCTCCGAGGAACATATCACCGCGTTCGGCTGGGCCGTGCCGCAGGAACTCGACGACATTCTCGCGCTTTCGCTCCGGATCAACGATTTCCTGATGGGACTGTTCCTCGGCGTCGGCATCCGGCTGGTCGATTTCAACCTGGAATACGGCCGGCTGTGGACCGGCGACGAGCTGCGCATCGTGCTCGCCGACGAGATCAGCCCGGATAATTGCCGGCTGTGGGACATCAAGACCAACGAGCGTATGGACAAGGACCGGTTCCGGCAGGACCTCGGTCAGGTGGAAGAAGCCTATCAGGAAGTGGCCAGAAGGCTCGGCATACTTCCTGAAAGCGGACCGGGCGACATGAAGGGCCCGGCCCTCATGCAATAGATCTGAACTTCTAGCGACGGACCAACACAAGGCATGAAAGCACGCGTACACGTGACCCTGAAGAACGGGGTTCTCGATCCGCAGGGCAAGGCCATCATGGGCGCCCTCACCTCCCTCGGCTTCGATGGCGTCAACGACCTCCGGCAAGGCAAGTATATCGAGATCGATCTGGATGGTGACGATCCGGAAAAGTCCCGGGCGAAGGTTGTCGAGATGTGCGAGAAGCTCCTCGCCAACACCGTCATCGAGAATTACACGATCGACATCGACGCCTGAGCACAGTCCGGCCGGGTGTCATGCCGGCTTCAACACCATCCGAGACGGATCCCGACCGATGAAAGCTTCCGTTATCGTATTCCCCGGTTCCAACTGCGACCGCGATGCGGCCGTGGCGATCGAACAGGCAACCGGCCGTCGCCCGGACATGGTCTGGCACAAGGACAACGACCTGCCCGCGACGGACCTGATCCTGGTACCGGGCGGGTTTTCCTACGGCGACTACCTGCGGTGCGGCGCCATCGCCGCGAAATCGCCGATCATGAACGCGGTGCGGAAAGCAGCCGAAGGCGGAACACCGGTGCTCGGCATCTGCAACGGGTTCCAGGTGCTGACCGAAAGCGGCCTCCTGCCCGGAGTGCTGATGCGCAATCGCGGACTGAAATACATATGTCGCGATGTCACGCTCCGCGTCGAGCGCAACGACACGGCATTCTCCCGCGGCTATGACGAAGGCCAGGTGATCACGGTTCCCATTGCGCATATGGAAGGCAACTACCAGGCCGACGACGATACGCTCGACCGGCTGGAGGGCGAGGGCCAGATCGCCTTCCGCTATTGCGCGACCGACGGCAACCTCACCGACGAGGCCAATCCGAACGGTGCGGCCCGGAACATCGCCGGCATCTACAATGCGAAGCGAAATGTTCTCGGCATGATGCCCCATCCGGAACGGCTCGCCGATCCCGAACTCGGCGGCATCGACGGCGCGGCAATGTTCGCCGCGCTCGCCGGCCGTCTCTGATCCCGATCAACTCAGCAGCAGCATCGACCGAACGTGAGCCAGCACAACAACGAGATCACCCCCGAAATCGTCGCCAGCCATGGTCTGACGCCAGAGGAATTCCAGACCGCCTGCGACATCCTCGGGCGGACCCCGAACCTGACCGAGCTCGGCATATTCTCGGTCATGTGGTCGGAGCATTGTTCCTACAAGTCCTCGAAGAAGTGGTTGAAGACCCTGCCGACCACGGCGCCGTGGGTGATCTGCGGCCCGGGCGAGAATGCCGGTGTCATCGATATCGGTGACGGCCAGGCGGCCATCTTCAAGATGGAAAGCCACAACCATCCTTCCTTCATCGAGCCCTACCAGGGTGCGGCGACCGGCGTCGGCGGCATCCTGCGCGACGTGTTCACCATGGGTGCGCGGCCTGTCGCCAACCTGAACGCGCTGCGTTTCGGCGATGTCGGCCACGAGAAGACTCGCCACCTGGTATCCGGCGTCGTTGCCGGCATCGGCGGCTACGGCAATTGCGTCGGCGTGCCGACCGTCGGCGGCGAATGCGAGTTCCACGCCAGCTACAACGGCAACATCCTGGTCAACGCGATGACGGTCGGCCTCGCCGATACCGACAAGATCTTCTATTCGGCCGCCTCCGGAATCGGCAACCCGATCGTCTATGTCGGCTCCAAGACGGGCCGTGACGGAATCCATGGCGCCACCATGGCATCCGCCGAGTTCGACGATGAATCTGAAGCCAAGCGCCCGACGGTACAGGTCGGCGATCCGTTCACCGAGAAGCTGCTGATCGAGGCATGTCTCGAACTGATGGCGACCGACTGCATCGTCGCGATCCAGGACATGGGGGCGGCCGGCCTCACCTCCTCCTCCTTCGAGATGGCGTCGAAGGGCGGCCTCGGCGTCGAACTCGACCTTGACCATGTGCCGACCCGCGAAGAAGGCATGACCGCCTACGAGATCATGCTCTCGGAAAGCCAGGAACGCATGCTGATGGTGCTGCGCCCGGGTTCCGAAGACATCGCCCGGGCGATCATCGAGAAATGGGATCTCGATTTCGCCGTCTGCGGCCATCTCACGGATACCGGCCGGATGGTGCTGAAGATGCATGGCGCGGTTCAGGCGGACCTGCCGATCGATCCGCTGGCGCTTGCCTCGCCGGAATATGACCGGCCGTGGGAACCGACACCCGCCCGACCGGTGATCTCGGCGGGAGACCTGCCGGCGCCGAACGACCCGCTCGGGGTGCTGGCGCGGCTCATGGGAACCCCCGATCTCGCGTCCAAGCGCTGGATCTGGGAACAATACGATCACATGGTGATGGCCGATACGGTGCTCCGGCCGGGCGGCGATGCCGCCGTGGTTCGCGTCCATGGCTCCCGCAAGGGTCTGGCGATGACCTCCGACTGCACGCCCCGCTATTGCTTCGCCGACCCGGTTCAGGGCGGACGGCAGGCGGTTGCCGAAGCCTGGCGCAATATCACCGCGGTCGGCGCCCGGCCGCTCGCGATCACCGACAACATGAACTTCGGCAATCCGCAGCGTCCGGAGATCATGGGACAGTTCGTCGGCTGCATCGAAGGGATGCGGGAAGCCTGCCTTGCCCTCGATTTCCCCGTCGTTTCCGGCAATGTCTCGCTCTACAACGAGACCAACGGCAAGGGCATCCTGCCGACACCGACAATCGGCGGCGTCGGCCTGCTGGACGATGTCCAGGACATGGTAACCATCGCCCTGCCGTCGGATATGGATATCGTGCTGATCGGCAAGACCGAGGGCTGGCTCGGCGCCTCGATGTACCTGCGCGAGATCGCCGGGCGTGAAGACGGCGCCCCGCCGCCTGTCGATTTGGCGGTCGAACGCCGGAACGGCGATTTCGTGCGCGAGCAGATCCAGTCCGGCAACATCGCCGCCTGTCACGACCTGTCGGACGGGGGCATGCTCGTCGCACTCGCGGAAATGTGCCTGGCTGGCCGTACCGGTGCGAGCCTCACCTCCGGCCCCTCCGGCATTCCGGCGCATGCATGGCTGTTTGGCGAGGACCAGGGCCGTTATCTCGCCGCGACATCTGCCGGCACGGCACTTGTCGAGAAGGCAAGGCAAGCGGGCGTTGCGGCTATCCTGATCGGACACAGCGGCGGAAAGTCGATCCGGATTGCCGATCTCGGCGAGACCGCTGTCGACAACCTTCGCCAGACCCACGAAGGCTGGATGCCCGCCTACATGGCCTGAAGGCCGGGCGCAAGTACGTACCTTCTCATATTGCGCGACGTTGGGCCGCACGCCATCATCAAGGTTGTAGGGCGTTTGCGGGGGCACTGTTCGTCCGCCCCGCAGAAGGACAAACCGATTGGCCGTGCAACGTGAACTTTGACAGGCTGAAGCATGTGCTGGGCTGGCTGGCCGGCGGCGCGCTTACGCTCGTCGTTGCCTGGTATGCCGAGCATCTGGACCGCCAGTCGCACATCACCGACATCCGCGCCAACATCAGCACCGAAAGCTCGGCTATCCGCGCCCGCATCGAAGGCGAGATCAACCAGAACCTGCTGCTTGTGCAGGGATTGGCCGCGCTGATTGCCCGCAATCCGGACCTCGGACAACGCGAGTTCCAGGAATTCGCCGAAGAACTGCTCCACTACGGTCCCAATCTTGTCAATGTCGCCGCCGCCCGCGACATGGTCATCACCCATATCTATCCGCTTGAAGGCAACCGGAAAGCGCTCGGCCTCGACTATTCAAAGGTCCTCGACCAGACCGATGCGGCGTACCGGGCCAAAGTCACCGGAAAGATGGTTCTCGCCGGGCCCGTGAACCTGGTCCAGGGCGGCAAAGCGATCATCGGACGAATGCCGGTATTCGTAGGAAACGGGAACACCAGCCGGTTCTGGGGGCTGGTATCCGCTCCGATGGATTTCGAGAAATTCTACCGCACCGCCGGCATCCATGTCTTCGAAAAGCTCTACGACATAAGCATCCGGGGACTTGATGCCACCGGTTCGCAGGGAGACGTCTTCCTGGGCGATCCGGATCTGTTTGCGCGCAATCCGGTAACGACCTCGATCCAGGTCCCCGGCGGCCACTGGGTTCTCGCCGTCACCCCGAAAGGCGGCTGGTCCACGATTTCCGACAGGAACTGGAACATCTGGGCATTTGCGATCGGAATCTTCGGGCTGTTCAGCCTCGCGCTGTTCCTCAACTTTCTCCGCAGCCGGGAACGCGAGATTTCGCGTCAGCGCATCGAAAGTTCCTCGCGCCGCTATGAAAGCCTGTTCGAACACGCCTCCGATGCGATCGTGCTCTATACCCTGGACACCGGCCTGCTGGTTGACGCGAACGAACCCGCGATGAAGCTGTTCGGCTTCAAGCGCAGCGAGCTCGGGAACACGAAAGTCAGTGAACTTTACCCGAAAGCACTCCGTCCCGAAGCCATACAGAAGCTCAGCGAGATCCGGCATGGCGCCAACCCGGTATTCAATTGGGAAATCATCAACCGGGACGGTATCGCCATCCCGGCTGAAGTCAGTGCAAGGCTGATCGAGACCGACGATGGCCCTGTCATCCAGAGCATCGTGCGCGATCGCAGCCGGCAGCAGAAATACGAGGCCGACCTGCTGGCCGCGAAACGCGATGCTGAATTCGCCAACCATGCGAAGTCGCAGTTCCTGGCCAATATGAGCCACGAGCTCCGGACTCCGCTGAACGCGATCATCGGCTTCGCGCAGATCATCGGGGCCGAACTGTTCGGCAAGATCGGGGTGCCGCAATACCGGGACTACGCGCACGACATCCAGAAATCGGGCGAGCATCTGCTCCGGGTCATCGGCGATATTCTCGATATCTCGAAGATCGAGGCCGGCGAAATGCGCTTCGACATCGAACCGGTCGATATCCGCACCCCCCTGTCGGAAGCAGCCCGCATCTGCAGCGGAAGAGCGATGCAGAAGTCGCTCAGCATCCAGCTCGACCTGCCCGACACCCTGCTTCATGTTCGCGGTGACGAGCTCAAGCTGAAGCAGGCCTTCCTCAATCTTATCGGCAACGCCATCAAGTTCACCGAGAGCGGGACCGTGACCATATCCGCATCGCGCCTGCCGGCTGGTGACGTCGAGATCAGGATTGCCGATACCGGCCGGGGCATGAGCACCGAGGATATCAAATGGGTCATGCGACCGTTCGCCCAGGCAAACGACATCATGACCCGCGACAGCGAGGGCACCGGACTTGGTCTCGCCCTCGTCGAGGCATTCGTAAAGGCCCACGGAGGGACCGTGGAACTGGAGAGTGCCATCGGTCGGGGTACGACTGCGATCATCCGGCTGCCGGGATAGACTGACGGGGTCATGCCGGGGTACCCGGCGTTGACTCTGCGTCGGCCGCCGCCTATATGCCGGTGAGTTTCAAGGGGTGCGTTCCATGGCGATGACTGCCGGTGAAATCGAGACGCTGATAAAGGAAGGTCTGCCGGATGCGGAAGTCCGCATCGACGACCTGCGCGGCGACGGCGACCATTACGCCGCGACCGTCGTCTCGGCCCAGTTCAAAGGCAAATCCAGGGTTCAGCAGCACCAGATGGTCTATTCCGCGCTCAAGGGCCGGATGGGTAACGAACTGCACGCCCTCGCCCTCCAGACATCCGCGCCCGACGAGGCGTGAACCGAAAGGATCAGACATGAGCGACAATCCGGTATTCGCCGACATCCAGCAGGCGATCGACGAGAACGAGGTCCTGCTCTTCATGAAGGGCAACCCGATGTTCCCGCAATGCGGTTTCTCGGCGGCGGTCGTCCAGATCCTCAGCCATCTCGGGGTGAAGTTCAAAGGCGTGAACGTGCTCGAGGACATGGAAATCCGCGAGGGGATCAAGCAGTTCTCCAACTGGCCGACCATTCCCCAGCTCTATGTGAAGGGCGAGTTCGTCGGCGGCTGCGACATCATCCGCGAGATGTTCGATTCCGGTGAACTCGAGCAGCTTCTCGCCGACAAGGGCGTCCAGCGCGCGGCCTGATCGCGCGGTCCGGACATGCGGGGCGCCGACGGTCAGGCGTCCCGGCCTTCCTTCAGCATTTTCTCCGCCAGCGACAGGTTGCGCCTGATCGCGGCGTTCCTCGGCTCCAGTTTCAGCGCCTTGCGGTAGCGTTCGATCGCCTCTGCCGGCCGGCCGAGTTGCATCAGCACGTTCCCGAGATTGCTCAGGATACCGGCCATGTCCGGCTCCAGCGACAACGCCGCCTCGTAGAGCGCGACGGCGGCTTCGGGGCGCCCGGTCATCGCCGCGATATTGCCGATATTGCTCTTGCCCTGCGGATCGCCGGGCCTGAGCTCGCTGTAACGCAGATAGGCCTCTTCGGCGCGGTCGAACTGGCCGAGCCTGGCATGGGCATTGCCCAGCTGCAGGTTGGCGAGCGCATGCCCCGGCTCTGCGTCGCAGGCCGCCGAGAATTCCCCGAGTGCGCCGGCGATGTCACCCTTGCGCATCAGCGCATCGCCAAGCGTGACCCGGTAGGCCGCCGCCGCGCCATCCGCTTCCACGGCCATGCGCAGTTCCGGCAGCGCGCTGTCGATATCCCGCCGCGCCGCGTGGCAGAGCCCCCGGACGTGATGGGCCCCTGCCCGGGCCGGGCGGTCGTCCCCGGCGGCCGCCAGCACGTCATCGGCCAGCGCGAATGCCCGCGCGAAATCCTGCGCCCGCAGGCTCTCGCGCGCGGCGTCCAGCATCTCCCTCAGCTCAACGGCAGTCATGACCCTCTCTCCACCAATTCATCCTGATGGCAGAGCAACCCCGGCCGCAAACGAAAAAGGCCGGCTTCCCGAGGGAAGCCGG
The DNA here is from genome assembly GCA_040222645.1 of Rhodospirillales bacterium. Taxonomy (GTDB): domain Bacteria; phylum Pseudomonadota; class Alphaproteobacteria; order Rhodospirillales; family HT1-32; genus HT1-32. The sequence continues at coordinate 3,875 of JAVKCR010000102.1, read as the reverse complement.
CCCGTTCGCGCTTAACTTCGAGCAGAGGTCAGCGTGAATAATATTCGACGACGAGGTTCGGTTCCATCTGGACCGGATACGGGATTTCCGCGAATTCCGGCTGACGGAGGAAGGTGCCGCGCATCTTCGAGTGATCGACCTCGACATAGTCCGGCACGTCGCGTTCGGAACTGTCGACGGCATCGAGAACCATCGGGATCTCGCGGATCTTGCCGCTCATCTCGATGACATCGCCCGGGGAGACCACGAAGGAAGCGACGTTCACGCGAACGCCGTTGACCTTGATGTGGCCGTGGCTGATGACCTGGCGCGAGGCGAACACGGTCGGCACGAATTTCAGGCGGTAGACCACCGCGTCGAGACGGCGCTCGAGAATGCCGACGAGGTTTTCGGAGGTGTCGCCGCGGCGCCGGGCGGCCTCGGCATAGTAGCGGCGGAACTGCTTCTCGCCGATATTGCCGTAATAGCCCTTCAGCTTCTGCTTCGCCATCAGCTGCAGGCCGAAATCTGACGGCTTGCGGCGGCGCTGACCATGCTGGCCCGGCGCGTATTCGCGCTTGTTGATCGGGCTCTTCGGACGGCCCCAGAGGTTCACGCCGAGGCGGCGGTTGATCTTGTACTTGGATTGAAGGCGTTTGCCCATGACGGTACTCACTCGTTAACCGGTTGTTATAGGCCGATTTTTTCGGCCGCGAATGTTCCAGACAGCCCCCTGGGGGACGGGGCACCCAAGCCCGCGTTTCCGGAAAGAGCGCGCACTATATGCATTTACCGGGACCTGTCAAAGCGGAAGGGCGGATTTCCGCGGGTTTCAGGATCGCATTACCCTGGAAACGGCATCGTGGCGAACAAAGATGTTCAGTATCCAGGGCGAATGCCCGAGGTCCCGGGTTCCGCCTGACGGTGGCCCCAGGATGACGTGCGGCGATTCTGATTTATGTCTCCTCAGAACGTCATCCCGGATGACGCGTAGCGGCAGTCCGGGATCTCCTGCATCTGCGTCGGATGCCCGAGGTCCCGGGTTCCGCCTGACGGCGGCCCCGGGATGACTTTCGTGAGAAGCTGTTCCCGAGGTCATGCTGCATTCGCGAAAACGCTTTGCGTCGCGGGCGCACTGTGCCTAACGTTGCAGCCGACAGGGAAAAAACGGGGGAGAGCGGCCCCATGTCGGGACGCGCCGCGGCCTTGCTGGCCGAGGACATCTACAAGAGCTTCGGCGAACTCGAGGTGCTGAAGGGCATTACCGTCTCTGCAAACGACGGCGATGTGATCTCGATCATCGGCTCGTCGGGCTCGGGCAAGAGCACTTTCCTGCGCTGCATCAACTTTCTCGAAACCCCGGACCGGGGCCGCATCGTCGTCGGCGGCGAGGAAGTGCGTGTCCGCACCGACCGCAACGGTCGCTCCCTCGGCGCCGACGCGCGCCAGATCGACGCGCTGCGCACCCGTCTCGGCATGGTTTTCCAGAGCTTCAACCTGTGGTCCCACATGACCGTGCTGCAGAACGTCATGGAAGGGCCGGTGCATGTGCTTAAACGCCCCAAGGCGGAAGTCCGCGAAGAGGCGATGGCCATGCTGAAGAAGGTCGGCATCGAGGAGAAGCACGGCGCCTACCCGTCCGAACTTTCCGGCGGCCAGCAGCAGCGCGTGGCGATCGCCCGCGCACTCTGCATGCAGCCCCGCGTCCTGCTGTTCGACGAGCCGACATCCGCGCTCGACCCGGAGCTGGTCGGCGAGGTGCTGCGCGTCATGAAGGATCTCGCGGCCGAAGGCCGCACCATGCTGGTCGTCACCCACGAAATGGGCTTCGCCCGCGAAGTCTCGGATCGTGTGGTGTTCCTGCACCAGGGCAGAATCGAGGAGGAAGGGACACCCGCCGAGGTGTTCGAAACCCCCCGCTCCGAACGCTGCAGGCAGTTCCTCGCGAGCAGCCTGTAACGTCCACCCCCGGGCGCATGCCCGGAAAACCCCGGACCGCCCCGAGGGCTGGTCCATATCGCTGCAAGGCAACAGGGAGTACCTAGAATGAAGAAGATTGCCTTTATCGCCGCGGCCGCCGCGCTGGCCTTCAGCGCCCAGGCCATGGCCCAGGACTACTCGAAGATCACCATCGCCACCGAAGGCGCCTACGCGCCCTGGAACTTCAAGGATGCGGCCGGCAACCTCGTCGGATTCGAACTTGACCTGGCGAAGGACCTCTGCGCCCGCATGAAGCTCGAATGCACCATCGTCGAGCAGGCCTGGGACGGTATCATCCCGTCGCTGCAGGCGAAGAAGTACGACGTCATCATGGCCGGCATGTCGATCACGGCGAAGCGCATGGAGACCATCACCTTCTCGCGCGACTATGCCGCCACCCCGGCAAGTTTCGTCGTCACCAAGGACAGCCCGCTTGCCGGCTTCACCACCAAGGCGACCTTCCTGACCCTTGACGACAAGGATGCCGACGAGCAGGCCGCCATCGACGCCATCATCAAGACCTTCAAGGGCAAGACGGTCGGCGTGCAGACCTCGACCACGCACGAGAACTTCCTGAAGGAATATCTCGCAAATGACGTCGACATCCGCTCCTACGACACCCAGGAAAACCTCGACCTCGACCTGCAGGCCGGCCGCGTCGACGCGGCGCTCGCCTCGATGAGCTACTGGGTGCCGCTGCTCGCTTCCGACAAGGGCACCGACATGAAGATGGTCGGCCCGGGCATGACCGGCGGTCCGTTCGGCGCCGGCGTCGGCGCGGGCATCCGCAAGGAAGACCAGAAGCTCGCCGACATGTTCACGGCCGCCATCAATTCGGCGATCGCCGACGGTACCGTGAAGAAGATGGCCGAACAGTGGTTCGGCTTCGACGCGTCCGCGAAGTAAGGCATCAAGGGATGCGCCGGCGGGAAAATCTCTCCCGCCGGCCACCTGACGCGGACCGCACAAGATGGATCTGAGCCTGCTCGCCTGGGGCGACAGCGGCTGGGGCGACGAGATGTTCTGGAGCGGCGCGCTCATGACCATCGCCATCGCCACATGCTCGTTCCTGCTTGGAATTGTTTTCGCCGTTGCGGCTGCCGCGGCAAAGCTCTCGGGCAACATACTTTATTCCTCAATCGCCAACGTCTACACGACGGTAATGCGCGGGGTTCCCGAACTCCTCATCATCTACCTGGTCTTTTTCGGTGCGGGCCAGGTCCTGCGTAACGTGGCGGTATTGTTCGGCTACACGGAATATTTCGACCTGCCGGTCTTCGTCACCGGCATGGTCTGCATCGGCGCCAGTTCCGGCGCCTACTCGACCGAGGTCATCCGGGGCGCCGTACTGGCCGTACCGAAAGGCCAGTTGGAGGCGGCAAAGGCCATCGGCATGCGAAAGGGCATGATGCTCTGGCGCATACTGGTACCTCAGGCCGCCCGATTCGCGCTGCCCGGTCTCGGCAACGTCTGGCAGGTGACGCTCAAGGAAACCGCCCTGATCTCGGTGATCGGGCTCGCCGATGTCATGCGCAAGGCGGCCGAAGGCGCCGGTTCCACCAAGGAGCCCTTCACCTTCTACCTGACCGCGGCCGTGATCTTCTACCTGATCACCAAGGTATCAGGACGCGGGTTCATTTTCGCCGAAGGCTGGGCGAACAAGGGCGTCAGGCGGGCCTGAGCATGTTCAAGTGGAACATCATCAGCGACTCCTTCCCGCAACTGATCGCGGCAATCCCGCTGACGCTGCAGCTGACCTTCCTGTCGCTGCTGCTTGGACTTGTCCTGGCTGTCGGCATTGCGCTGATGCGCCAGTCCGCATCGCGCCTGCTGCAATGGCCGGCCATCGCTTTCGTTGACGTCTTTCGCTCCACGCCGCTGCTCGTCCAGTTCTTCCTGATCTATAATGGCTCGGG
>JAVKCR010000101.1:0-5407 GCA_040222645.1 Rhodospirillales bacterium | reverse complement strand
CGCGCGGCGAGCTCAAGGGCGCATCCGCAACGCTCGAGCGCATCCTGCTTATCCAGCCGGACCTGCCGCAGGTCCGGCTCTACTACGCCATCGTGTTGTTCCGACTCGATAATTCGGAGGAGGCGGAGCGCGAATTGCTGGCGATCAAGGAACTGGACCTGCCGCCGGACATCGAGCGGGAGGTGGACGATTACCTGTCCGAGATCGCCCTGCGTCGCGAACGGCTGCGGTTCACGCTCGGACTGAGTTTCGGCGGCTTCTTCGACGACAACAAGACAGCCGGCAGCAAGACCGACCAGCAACTGGTCGTCGGCACCCTGGTGGACCTGGCTGAAGACGACATCGTGCATGTCGATTTCGGGCTGCTGGGCGTCATGTCGCTCGACATGGCCTACGATCTCGGCCTGCAGGACAAGCACCAGGTCATCGGCTCGTTCAGCCACTACATCTCGGAACAGGCGACCCTGGAGACGTTCAATACCCAATCGCTCTCGGTGGAAGGCGGGCTCGAACTGAATTACCCGCGCTTCAGCTTCACGCCGACGGCCTTCACGCAATCCACCTTCCTGTCGCGCGAACGCTACTTCCGGGGCTGGGGCGTTGGCGGCAAGTTGAATGTGCCGATTGATGGAGCGCTTGGGCTCAGGTTCGAGGGTCGCTACACCAACGAGAAGTTCAACGGTATCGAGGAAAGCGCGACGGCGGTGCTGCGCAGCGGCCACAGGCACGATTACGAGGCGGGTGTCGACTACATTCTCAATCCGGCGAACCGGCTATCCCTGGAGTATCACCAGCGTTTCAAGCGGGCGCGTAGGGAATTCTACGAGTATGACGCCAACACCATCGCGGCGTCCCACACATGGCTGATCGGCGGCGGACATTACCTGTTGACCTCCGGGTCTTACGAGATGCGTCTCTATGCCGGTCCCGATACGGCGGTCAGCGCGGAACGCCGCAAGGACCGCATAACCCAGGTACGCATGACCTACGGCCTGCCGTTCTCGACGGTTCTGGGCGATTTGCTGTTCGCGGATGCCCCGTCCGACCCGGTGTTTAGCACCCTGGTCGGCGGCTGGACGCTCAACCTGTCGGCCGAGGCCTATACCCAGCGGTCGAACCTCGCGACCTACGATTACCGCAACCTGCGTGGCCAGGCGATCTTCTCGAAACGCTTCCAGTTCTGACCCCTATTTCGACCCTAGCACCACGCGGACGCCCGTTTCGCCATGTCGCAGTCGATCGAGATGAAAGCGTGACGGCCCATCATCCGGCCATTGCCGGACCAGGGCAGCGAACATCTCTGCCGCGGACGGGTCATGCTGCGCCATTGCCCTGTAGGCTCGGTTGTAGGCATCGATCATGGCAGATGCATCATCGCCCGCCGCTAGCGGTTCGAGGCAGGATTCGGTCTCGGTACGCCCCTTCAGCACCAGGTCGCCGACAGGACGGCCGATGAAATCCGCTACCTGGGCGGCTGTCGTCGCGGAGACGCATATCCTGGTGCGGAGCTGCTTGTTGACGCTTTCGAGCCGCGCGGCGGTATTCACGGCGTCGCCATGGGCGGAATAATCGAAGATCGCATCACCGCCCATGTTGCCGACGATGACCGATCCGCTATGGAGCCCGATCCGGGTGATGCCGAGCGGAAACCCGTCCGTTGAGGCCTGGCGCCGGAATGTCTCTGCGAAGGAATCAATCTCCAGCGCGCAGGCAAAGGCTCGGGCGGCATGGTCCGGCTGATCGACCGGCGCGTTCCAGTAGAACATGGTCGCATCGCCGACGATCTTGTCGAGGGTCCCCTCGTGAGCGAAGCCGATCTTCGTCAGCCCGTTGAGATAGGCATTCAGCAGCGGGATCAGCTTCTCCGGCGGGTTCTTCTCGACCAGTGGCGTGAACCCCTCGAGGTCGGTGAACAGGAAGGTCATCTCCCGGCGTTCGCCGCCGAGACGAAGCCGGTCGGGATGTCGCACGAGTTCCTTGACGATCGACGGCGAGATGTAGGAGGCGAAGGCCGTCTCGATCCAGCGCCGGTCCCGTTCAGCCTGGATATGCCGGAGGATCGACAAGGTGAGATAGGTGAGCAGGATGCCGACCGACGGTGTCACCGGGTCGAACAGCCATCCCTGCGACTGGAACGCCCAGGCGGCGCCGGCATTGGCGGCGGCGATGGCAGCCAGTCCGGCAATCGCAGAGACCATTGCACCGAATGCCAGGATCGCCGCGATGAGACAGAGCGACAACGCCAGCATGGCAAGCGTTTCCGCACCCTGGGCCCAGTCCGGCCGGACGATGAGTTGCCTTCCCGCCGCCTCGCGGAGTTCCGGCTGGCGTTCGATGACATATTCGCCGATCACCTGTTCGAGGGCCTGGGCATGCAGTTCGACCCCCGGCAGCGGCTGGCCGAGGGGGCTGTAGCGCAGGTCGAACAATCCGGCGGCGGAGGTGCCGATCAGCACGATGTGACCCGCCAGCCGGACCGGATCGGCGGAACCGTTCAGGACATCGCGGGCCGGGATGTAACGGTCGGGGTCGGATGGCGCCATGTAGAGGCGCATGGCGCCTGAGGCATCGGTCGGGATCACCACGTCGGCAATCTTGACGCTGGCGATCGCCGGCGGACCACCGGCGTCGATCTCCCGGTTGGCGCCGGTGCTCTTGATGACATGACTGCCGGCGCCGCGCGCCACGCGGAGCGCCTCGGCCACGAGGGACGGGTAGATTTCTCCGTCCATGGTCACGAACAGGGGCACTCGCCGGACAACGCCGTCGCCGTCGGAAATGAAGTTGAAGTTTCCGATTCCGGCGGCGGCATGCTCGAGAATGTCGAGATTGGCCGTCACCGAATCGTACTCCGCCAGCGATTCCCGCGGATCGTCGCCACCGAAGGCGATGCCGGAGAGCACCAGCGGCTTACGGGCGCCATCCTTGCCGCTGCCGAACGCGACCCCGAGCACGACAGGCGCCCCGGCAATCGCCTCGGCAAAGGCCGTGTCGTGATCCGGAAGGCGGGAGAGCACCTCGGCCGCGTCCGGGCCGGCCTGCCAGTTGCGCAGCGCCTCCGCGGGTGACGTGCGGTCGGGCTCGGCGAAGACGATATCGAACACGATTGCCGCGGCCCCGGCATCGGAGAGTTTTTCGACCAGCCTTGCGAGAACCGTGCGCGGCCATGGCCACTGGCCGATCTCGGCGAGGCTGTCATTGTCGATATCGACGATTCGCACCGGGACATCGAGTGCCGCCTTGCGGGGAGTCCAGCGCTGCTGACCGTCGAAAACGATGTTGCGGGCGGCGCGCAGAGGGGCGGGATCGGCAATCACGATCGCCGCCAACGCACCGATCACCGCAACCGACAGCGCCGGCGCCAGCATTTTCCTCAGGGTTCCGGCCATTTCGCCTTCCGCTGGTTTCCGGCGATTGAACACATCAGCAAACCGATCAGGCAATTGTTTTTGCCCGGCAAGTTTGCCGCTATTATCCGGACAAACGTCAAATAGCCGCTTCGGGGAGGATACCTTGGCCTGCTGTCACCACTATATCGAAACCGCCACCGGTGATGCCGGCTTCACCATCGACGTCTCGCGCATCACCTTCGGGCGCGGCGTCATGTCGGAAGTCGGCGACCGCGCGAAAGATCACGGCATGACCCGCATCGGGTTGTTCACGGACAAGAGCCTCCTCGACCTGGAACCGGTGGCCAGGGCCGTCAAATCCATCGAAGCGGCCGGGCTCGAGGTCGAGATCTATAGCGATATCAACATCGAACCGAACGCATCGTCGATCATGCGCGCGGCCAGGTTCGTGGAGGAGGGGGGCTTCGACGGGTTCGTTTCCGTCGGCGGCGGCTCGGTGATGGATACCGCCAAGGCGGCCATCGCCTACGGCACCTACCCGGTTGATTTCATGACCTATGTCATCAAGCCGCTGGGGGGCGGGGAGGCGCTGCCCGGTCCGCTGCCGCCGCATATCGCCTGTCCGACCACGGCGGGCACGGGGTCGGAAACCACGGCGATCTCGGTCGTCTATATCGAGGATCTCGGCTTCAAGCTGCCGGTCGTCCACCGGGCCATGTTGCCGACGGAAGCCATCGTCGACCCGACCTGCACCTACAGCCTGCCGACCAAGGTCATCGCCTGTAGCGCCTTCGACCTCATCAGCCACGCGCTGGAAGCCTTCACCGCCCGGCCGCATACGGTGCGCCCGGCCCCGGCGCGCCCGACGCTGCGTCCGACCACCCAGGGCGCCAACCTGTTCAGCGACATCATCGGCCGCGAGGCGCTGAAGCTTGCCGGCGAATATGCCGTGCGCGCGGTCGCCGACCCGAAGGACGAGGAGGCCCGAGACAACATCAGCTGGGCGGCGACGCTGGCCGGCATCGCCTTCGCCAATACCGGCACCCATGCGCCGCATGCCATGTCCTACCCGGTCTCGGCGATGAACCAGACCTTCCATGCCGTCGGCTATGCGACGCCGGACAAGATCGTGCCGCACGGCATGGCGGTGATTCTCAATGCGCCGTCGGTCTTCCGTTACACCGCCTGCGGCTGCCCGGAACGGCACCTGCATGCGGCCGAGTGGCTGGGCGCGGATATCCGCGGCGCCGGCGCGGACGACGCGGGCGAGGTGATCGCCAAGCGCCTGATCTGGATGATGCAGTCCACCGGCATGCCGAACGGTATTTCCGGAATCGGTCTCGGCCCCGACAAGGTGCCGGAGCTTTCCACCATGTGCATGCATCAGCCGGCGGTGAACAATTCGCCGCGGCCGATCGACCTCGACGCCATGAACGGTCTATATGCCGGCGCGATGTCCTACTGGTGATCGCGGATGAATGATCCGGACAGGAACGCAGGGCAGGGAGTGAACGGTCCGGATTTTCCACCTGGCGAGTTCGAGGTCCGGCTGGAGCGGGCGCAGCGCGCCATGCGTCAGGCCGGTCTCGATGCGCTCCTGTTCACCACCGAGGCCGAGGTCCGCTACTTCACCGGGTTCCGGACATTGTTCTGGCAGAGCCCGACGCGACCCTGGTTTCTCGTTGTCCCGGCGAGGGGCGGTCCCGTGGCGATCGTGCCTGAAATCGGTGCGGCGCTGATGCGCGGCTCCTGGGTTGCCGAGGTGCAGACCTGGGCCTCCCCGCATCCGGACGACGACGGCGTTTCGCTGCTGTCGCGCTGCCTTCTAGGCAAGGACCGGGTCGGCATGCCGATGGGCCGTGAAAGCGCGTTGCGCATGCCGCTTGCCGATTACAACCGGTTGCTGGCGCGCCTGCCGGGTACCGATTTCGTCGACGCGACGCCGCTGGTCGCGCGCCTGCGGATGGTCAAGTCGGAAGCGGAGATCGCCATTCTGCGGCAGATCGGCTCGATCGCCTCCAATGCCTTCGACCGCGCCGGGGAAATCTTCCACGAAG
>JAVKCR010000100.1:0-4220 GCA_040222645.1 Rhodospirillales bacterium | reverse complement strand
TCAGCTTGGAGGCGCCTTCCTCGAGGGTGTTGACCAGGTTCTCCGTGAAATCGAGGCGGATCTGCAAAATCGAGTTCGATGAACCGAGCGTCGAGGAGACGTTGCGGATTTCGCCGATGGCGACATCGAGATCGGAGATCGCCGCATCGATGTTGGCGTCGGACCCGAAGTTGGAGGCTGCCAGTTCGATCGAGAGGCCGGTGGCGTCGAGCGCCGTACCGGTAACCGTGATCTTGTGATCGGCATCCTCGTCGAAGGTGACCGTCAGGCTGTCCGCCGTCTGGCCGATGAGGTTCGTGCCGTTGTAGCTCGAATCGTTGGCGAGGTCGGTGATCTGGTTGCGAATGACGTTGAACTGGTTGGCCAGGTTCTGGCGTTCCGAGGTGTCACTGGTCTGGCGGGCCTGGAGCGCGATACCCTTGGCCTGGTCGACCAGGTCCGAAAGCGCCTCGGCGCCCTGCACCGCCGCCTTCAGGGACGAGATGCCCTGGTCGATGGAGTTCTTGAGGGCCGCGAGATCGCTGCCGCGGTTGTTCAGGCCCTGCGCCTGGAAGAAGGCAAGAGCGTCATCGAGAGCGCTGTTGACCTTGAGGCCGGTGGCGAGGCGTTCCTGGGTGCGCCCGATCAGACGCGAGGTGCGCGTAAGCGAAAGCAGGTTGGTCCGTGTTGCCGCTGAAAGCGCGATATCCTGGCTCGACATTTTTCTACTCCGTTTCCAGTTCTGTCATCGGTGCCGGACCCCGGATGGATGTCCTCGCACCATAAACAAAGCACCGGCCGGTTCGGCTGGCGGGCGCTTTGCCCTGCCCTGCGCCTTCTGCGCGATCCGGAACTTCTCTGCGCCCTTCTTTGCAGAGACCGTGCCAGTTTTATTGCTTGTTGTTTTTCAACAACTTATGATGTTTTGATTGCCAAGCGGCATGATGAGAGGGGAAAAATGTTTCGTCGGGCAGGGAAAAACTTGCCGATCTGTAAAGACGAAAGGACTTGATGATGACGCCATCCGGCATCGAAACCGCGCTGATCGTCGGCGCCGGCAGCGGTCTGAGCGCGGCTTTCGCCCGCCGGCTCGCCCGGGAAGGCGTGAAGGTTGTGCTCGCCGCCCGCGACACCGGCAAGCTCGCGACCCTGGCGGCGGAAACGGACGCCACGGCGATCGCCTGCGACGGTGCCGACCCGGCGTCGGTCGATGGGCTGTTCGCGGAAACCGACAGCCGCATCGGCACACCGGACCTTGTGCTCTACAATGCCAGCTTTCGCACCCGAGGGCCGCTGGTCGATCTCGATCGCGAGGCGGTGCGCCGGACCATCGAGGTGGGAGCCTTCGGCGCCTTCCTCGTGGCCCAGGCCGCGGCAAGACGAATGCTGGAGCGCGGTTCCGGCGCCATCTTCTTCACCGGCGCTTCCGCCAGCGTGAAGGGCTATGTCAATTCAGCGCCCTTCGCGATGGGCAAGTTCGCCCTGCGCGGTCTCGCCCAGTCGATGGCGCGGGAACTCGCCCCCTCGAACATCCATGTCGCGCATTTCGTCATCGACGGCGGCATCGGCGACGATACCGACCCGCGCGCCGCCGGCAGGGGACCGGACGCGCTGCTGCATCCGGATGCGATTGCCGATACCTACTGGCATGTGCTGAACCAGCACCGCAGCGCCTGGTCGTGGGAGATCGAACTCCGGCCGTGGGTGGAAAAATTCTGAACCGCCCTGCTGAACACCGCCTCGCCCCGGCCTATATCGGCATCGACATGACAGACGCCCCGCGAAACCCGTCCCGCGCGAGAACCGCCCCGATCGCCATCGCGACGGCGATGCTGCCGCTACCGGCGCATGCCTTCGACATGGACCAGGACGGGCCGGGCCTCGTCCATGCACTGCTGTTGCTGCTGCTGGTCGGGTCCAGCCTGCTCTTTCACTACCGCAACCGCTTCGGCCAGGCGGTGCGCCATGCCGCGGGCTGGCTCGGCATCTTCTCGCTGCTGGCTGTCATCTATGCCTTTCGCGGCGAACTGCAGTCGGTCGGCGACCGGGTGCTTGGCGAGCTTGTCCCCGGTCATGGCAGCGTCGCCGGCGGCGAGATATCCTTTCCCGCCGACAAGGGCGGCCATTTCCGGGTGGAGGCGAGCGTGAACGGCGTGCCGGTGACCTTCGTGGTGGATACCGGCGCAACCCGGGTGACGCTGTCGCCCGCCGACGCGACCCGCATCGGCCTCGATCCGGCAAACCTTTCCTTTACAGGCATCGCCAGCACGGCGAACGGCATGGTGCGCTATGCGCCGGTCCGCCTCGACAGTATCGCCATCGGCCCGGTCCGGATCGAGGACGTGGTGGCCAGCGTCAATGGCGCCGATCTCGGCCAGTCCCTTCTGGGCATGTCCTTCCTCAGCCGTATCGGCGGCTATCGTGTCGAGAAGGGCCGCCTCTATCTCAGTCCCTGACCCGGTTGGCCCGGTCAGGATGCAAACAGGATATGGAGAGTTCCGTGCGTATAGCCATGGCCGGGTTCAACCTGGAATCAGTCAGTTTCCTGCCCGGGGAAACCTCGATTGCCGACTTCCAGCACAACGAGACCCGAGGGGAGGAGATTGCCCGCCGGTTCAGAGGCACCAACACGGTCATGGGCGGGTTCATCGATGCCTGCGAGGAAGCCGGCTTCGACATGCTGCCGATCGTGATGACCGAGGCCGGCGCACGCGGCTCGGCAGCGGATGCCGCGTTCGAGCATTATGCCGATATCATCGTCTCCGGATTGACGGCATCGCTGCCCGGTATCGACGGTGTCCTGCTGCACCTGCACGGCGCCATGACAACGCCCACCCGCACCGACCCGGACCGGGATATTCTCGAAATGGTGCGCGCGGCGGTCGGCCCCGACATGCCTGTCATGCTGGCGCTGGACTACCACGCCAACCTCGATGCCGCCTCGATCTCGCCGGCGACGGCGACCTTCGGCTATCACTACTCGCCGCATGTCGACATGGGCGAGACCGGACGGCGCGCCGGACGCTGCCTTGCCCGCACCCTGCGCGGCGATTTGTCGCCGGTGACCGCGATCGCCAAGCCCGGCATCATGGTGCCCAGCATCCTCAGCGCCACGTCACTGCATCCGCTCCGTGATTTCGTCGAAAGGTCGCTGGCGCTGTCGCGCGACAATCCGGCCATCATCGATGCCACCGTGTTTGCTGGTTTCTCCTATGCCGATGTACCCAATTGCGGGTTCTCGGTCGTTGTCGTCACCGACGGCGACCTGGCGCTGGCGGAAAGCACCGCCCGGGAATTGTCGGCGGACCTGCGTGCGAACCGCACGGAACTGTACAAACCGGGTTTTGCCCGCCCCCTGCCCGAGGCGCTTGACTACGCGCTTGATCGGGTGAAGACCGCGACCGCGCCGGTGGTCATCCTGGAACATGCGGACCGCATGAACGACAGCACCCACGTGCTGCGCGCACTGGTCGAGCGCAATGTCGCCAAGGTGGCCGTGCCCTACCTTTACGATCCGGAGAGCGCGGAAGCAGCCTGCAAGGCAGGCGCCGGACGCACCATCCGTCTCGGGCTCGGCGGCAAGTCGGACCCGCGCGCCGGCGGCCCGGTAGAGGTCGAGGCGGAGGTACTCTGGGCCGGGCACAAGACCTATATCGGCACCGGCCCGATGCGAAAAGGCAACCTCGTGGATCTCGGTCTGGCGGCATTGCTGCGGGTCGGCGGCATCACCGTCAGCGTCACCCAGATCCCGACGACCGCGATCGACGAAGACCCGTTCATCCAGTTCGGTCTGGGGGCCCGGGACTTCGACCTCGTGGTGCTGCGCTCGAAAACCCATTTCCGCGCCGTCTGGGAACCGCTCGCCGCGGAGATCGTCATCGCCGATACCCCGGACTGGGGTCCGGCGGACCTGCTGACGCTGCCCTACCAGAACGTCCCCCGTGATGCTGTCTACCCCTTCAACGAACTCGGCTGACCACTCCCGGCCTCGGCCAGGTCCGCATCGGCGCTAGGCGGCGGCCAGCGCCACGGCGATCTCCCCGGCAAGCCGCGCATTGGCGATGGCCAGCGCCCGGTTCGCAATCACCGTGCGGCCGTCGCTGAGCTCGCCGATGCGCTTCAGCAGGAACGGGGTCTCCCGCTTGCCGGAGATTCCCGCCGCCCGCGCCTCGGCCAGGGCGGTGGCAATCCAGCCCTCCACCTCGGCCTTCGGCAGTTCGGCCTCGGCCGGGATCGGGTTG
>JAVKCR010000099.1:0-3399 GCA_040222645.1 Rhodospirillales bacterium | reverse complement strand
GTCTGGCCGGCCGGCCCGCAGGTGATCTTCTGCAAGCCGGAGATCAAGAGCCTGGCCGATCTCAAGGGCCTCAAGGTCCGCGTTGGCGATCAGAGCGCGGCCAATTTCATCGGCGGGCTCGGCGCCACCGGCGTGCCGATGAAGTTCGGCGAAGTGCAGCCGTCGCTGTCCCGCGGCGTCATCGATTGCGCCATCACCGGCCCGGCCTCGGCCAATTCCGCCGGCTGGCCGGAAGCCACCACCACGGTCATGCCGCTGGCGCTGCAGCTGGCGATCAACGGCTACGGCATCAATCTCGACAAGTGGAACGGGATGGGTGAGGCCGACCGGGCGAAGCTGAAGACCGCCATCGACGCGCTGGTCGCCGATATCTGGGCCTATTCGGAAGAGCTCTATGTCGACGCCATGAACTGCAATACCGGCGCCAGCCCCTGCAAGCTCGGCAAGCCCTACGCGCTCAAGACCGCCGCGGTGAGCGAGGCCGACCTCGCGACCGTCAAGGAAGCGCTGGCCTCGAAGTCGCTGCCGGTCTGGTCCGAGCAGTGCGACAAGGTCAACCCGACCTGCACCGCCGACTGGAAGAAGACCGTCGGCGCCGCGCTCGGCATGTAAGCTGGTCTGACGGAAACCGGCAGGACGGAGGGTCGCATCATGAACAGCCTGGCACGCATCGCGAGCATGGTTTTCGGCATCCTGATGCTCGTCCTGTCGGTCGCCGTCACCATCGAGACGATTGTCCGCAAGCTGTTCTCGATCTCGCTCGGCGGCGTTGACGAGCTTTCGGGCTACGCCATCGCCGTCGGCGCGCCGCTTGCCTTCGCCATTGCGGCGATCGACCGGGCGCATATCCGGATCAACATCTTCCACATGCGCCTCGGCCTCCGGACCCGCGCCGTGCTGAACGCCCTCGCGGCGGTCACCATGGCCGGGCTGGCGGGCTACCTGTTCTATTTCACCTGGCGGACGGTTTCCGAAACCGCCGAATACCAGTCCATCGCCCAGACGCCCTGGGCGACCCCGCTGATCTACCCGCAATCGCTCTGGCTCGCCGTCATGGCGATCTTCGCCGTCGCCGCGATCTGGCTCGGCCTCGCCGCGCTCCGGCTGCTGGCCGCCGGCGACTGGGACGGCCTCGACCGCAACTTCGCCCCGCAATCCGCGGAGGAGGAGTTGAAAGCCGAACTCGACGATCTGAAGCGCCGATAGGAACGATTCCATGACGCTCACTGCTCTCCTCCTCGGCTTCGCCGTGATGCTGCTGCTGATGTTCCTCGGCCTGCCGGTCGCGGTCGCGATCATCGTTGTCGGCGTCGCCGGCGGCTATCTCTCCTTCGGCATGCCGCTGGTGGAGATGATGGGCGGTGTGGTCTGGGGCACGCTCGACAATTCGGTGATGACCGCGATCCCGCTGTTCATGCTGCTCGGCGAACTCCTGCTGCGCGGCGGCATCGCCGACCGGATGTACGACGCGCTGGCGGTCTGGCTCGGCCGGCTGCCGGGCGGTCTCCTGCACAGCAATAGCGGCACCTGAGCGCTGTTCTCGGCAACCTCCGGCTCCTCGGTCGCCACCGCGGCGACGGTCGGCACGGTGGCGCTGCCGGCGCTCGGCGCGCGCAATTATCCCGTCGCCCCCGCGCTCGGCTCGCTCGCTGCCGGCGGCACGCTCGGCATCCTGATCCCGCCGAGCGTCAACCTGCTGGTCTACGGCTCGCTCGCCAACGTCTCGGTCGGCGAACTGTTCATGGCCGGCATCCTGCCCGGCCTGCTGATGACCGGCAGCTTCTTCCTCTACATCCTCATCTTCCACGGCAAGGCGGGCAGGGACGGCGCGCCGGCGGATATCCCGCGCGCCGAGAAGCTGGCGCTGCTGCGTCATCTCGTCCCGCCGGCGGTGATTTTCCTCGTCGTCATGGGTTCGATCTATGGCGGGATCGCGACCCCGACGGAATCCGCGGCGCTCGGCGTCATCGTCGCCCTGTTCTTCGTCTGGCGGGCGGGACGGCTGAGCTTCGGTCTGCTCGAACGTTGCTTCCGCCAGTCGGCCCGGACCACCGGCATGGTGGTGCTGGTGATCGTCTGCGCGTTGCTGCTCAACGTCACGCTCTCCATGGTCGGCACGGCCCAGGCGGTGACCCACTGGATCGCGACGCTGGGATTGGACGGCACCACGCTCCTGTTCCTGCTCATCCTGTTCTACCTACCGCTCGGCATGTTCATGGATGCGATGTCGATGCTGGTGCTGACCGTGCCGATCGCGGTGCCGATGGTCGTCGCCGTCGGCGTCGACCCGATCTGGTTCGGCATCTTCATCGTGGTGATGTGCGAGATCGCGCTGATTACCCCGCCGGTCGGCATGAACCTGTTCGTGGTGCAGGGCATCCGCCTCGACGGCGGTTCCTTCGGCGATGTCGTCTCCGGCTCCATGCCCTACGTGATCCTGATGCTGATCGTCACCCTGATGCTGATCTTCTGGCCGGAGATCGCGCTCTGGCTGCCGCGCACGATGGCGGGGTGAGCCTCCCGATGAGTTCCAACGAGAAGACGCCAACCATGCCGCGCCTGCTTGTCATCAACCCGAACACCAACCCGGCGGTCACCGCCCTGGTCGCCGCGGCGGCGGAGGGCGCGGTGGCGCCCGGCACGCTGCTCGACGTGCTGAACCCGCCGCGCGGGCCGTTCTCCATCGAGACCGCCGAGCACCGCAAGGCGGCGATCCCGGAAATTCTCGCGCTGGTCGACAGCCGGCCGGCCTTCGATGCCTGCGTGCTCGCCTGCTTCGACGATCTCTGTCTCGACCAGTTGCGGGTAAAGACGGGCAAGCCGGCGGTCGGCGCCTGCGAGGCCGGCATCGCGCTGGCCCGCACCATGGCCGGGCGTTTCTCGGTCATCACCACCGTGCATGCGGCGGTGCCCTCCATCGAACGGCTGCTCGAACGCTACGGGGCGGGTGACATCTGCACGGTCCGCGCCGCCGGCATCGGCGTGGCCGCCGCCGCCGGCGATACCCAGGAAACCGAGGCGCGGATCTTCGAGGCGGTAAGGCTCGCCATCGAACAGGACGGGGCGGAAGCCATCCTGCTCGGCTCCGGCGGCCTGACCGGCCGCGCCGGCGCCATCGCGGCCGCCATGTCGCTGCCGGTGATCGACGGTGTCGCGGCCGCCGTGCGGCTGGCCGAGTCCGCGGCCAACTACGTGCGTTCGGGGAATGTGGAGAAGGCGGCGGAGTAGCGAGGTCGGCCCAGCCTAGCCAAATTGACGTCATCCTGCACTCGATACGGAATCAATCCATACCAATAGATGTCATCCCGTCGAAAGACGGGACCTAGAGCAAGGAACGTACTGCCTGCACGCGCTGGGTCCCGCATCAAGTGCGGGATGACATCAATTGGTGAGTTGATG
>JAVKCR010000098.1:0-17548 GCA_040222645.1 Rhodospirillales bacterium | reverse complement strand
TAGACCGTGTCATTGCCGGCGCCGCCGACGAACACCAGGCCGTCGGCATCTTCGCCGCCGATATGGAATTCATCGTCGCCGTCGCCACCGAGCAGCGTGTTGGAGCCGCTGCCGGAATAGATCGTGTCGTTGCCGGCGCCGCCATCGAGAACCTCGGTTCCCGAGCCGCCGGTCAGGGTGTCGTTGCCGTCACCGCCGAGCAGCGTGCTGGCGCCGTTCCCGGCCTGAAGCCGGTCATCGCCGGCGCCGCCGTCGAGCGTTTCGCTGCCCGACCCCCCATACAAGGTATCGTTGCCGTCGCCGCCGAGCAGCGTGTCGTCGCCCGACCCGCCGGTCAGCGTGTCGTCGCCCGCACCGCCGGCCAGCGTGTTGTTGCCGGAGGACGACACCGTGAGCGTGTCATTGCCCGCGCCGCCATCGAGATAGTCGTAGCCGCCGCCGGACCCGTCGAGCGTGTCGTCACCGACGCCGCCCAGCAATGTCTCGTTTCCGGATGTATCGAACAGCGTATCGTTGCCGTAGCCGCCGACGACCGTATCGTCCGCCGTCGAGGCATAATATTCCTGCCCCACGAGATCGGCCGTCACGTCGGCGAACGCGATCCGTTCCATCCCGATCAGGGTGTCGGTCGAGCTTTCGCCCTCAACCCGGAAGCTGTCATTGCCGAGACTGGTGACCGCGTAGTCGGCCTCGTTGCCGCTGAAGATTGCGCTGTCGTTGCCGCTGCCGCCATCGAGCGTGTTATGGCCGCTGCCGCCGGTAAGAATGTCGTCGCCATCGCCGCCGTTCAGCGTATCGTTGCCGCCGCTGCCGATCAGCGTGTCGTTGCCGCCGGCGCCGAAGAGTTCGTCGTTGCCGTCGTCGCCGTCGATGGTGTCGCCGAAACCGCCGCCGGTGAGGGTGTCGGCGGCCGTCGTTCCAACGGTATCGACCGGGTTCAGGCTGATGGTCGCGTCAGAGAACACAGCCGTCTCGACCCCGATCAGGGTATCGTTGCCATTGCTGGCATGGGTGATGAAGACCGTGTCGCCGACATTGGTCAGCGTGTAATCCTCGACCGAGTTGGAATAGACCGCACTATCCGAGCCGGCGCCGCCGTCCAGCGTATCGCTGCCGGCGCCGCCGTTCAGGGTGTCGTTACCGGAACCGCCAAGCAGCGTATCGTTCCCGCCATTGGCCGCGATGTGGTCGTCGCCTTCGCCGCCGGACAGGGTGTCGTTGCCGACGAAGCCGGTCAGGCTGTCATTGCCCGCGCCGCCATCGAGGTTGGCCAGCAGCGACTGGCCGATCAGCCGGTCGTCGCCGGAACCCGCAATTACCTGCTCGATGCCGCTGAGCGAAACCGTGGAGCTGCCGTCGGTGGCATAGGCGCTGGCGAGGTCGACCGTGATATTGCCGGTCTCCGCCGAGAGATCGAGCGTATCGGTGCCGAGCCCGCCGACAACGCTGTCCGTTTCCATCGTGGCGACCAGCGTGTCGTTACCGGACCCGCCATCGAGGGTATCGTTGCCGGTGCCACCATCGAGGTAGTCGTCGTCAGCACCGCCGTCGAGCGTGTCGTCGCCGGCACCGCCAAGAAGGGTGTCGTTGCCGGCATTGCCGAGCAGGGTGTCGCCACCACCAGCGCCGGAAAGCGTATCGTTGCCCGCCAGCCCGTCGATGGTGTCGCCGGCGAAGCCGCCTGACAGGGTGTCGTCACCTGACGTCCCGACGGTATCGAGACCGGTCAGCACCAGCGTGCTGTCGTCGAAAATCACGCTCTCGATTCCGACCAGCGTATCGGTTGTCTCGTTGACGACGTCGGTGACAAGGAAGCTGCCAGGCGAGACTTCCGTGACCGAGTAACCGGCCACATTGCCCGCGAACACCGCCACGTCGACGCCCGCGCCGCCGTCGAGGGTATCGTTACCGGCGCCGCCGGTGAGTGTATCGTCGCCGCTCTCGCCCTGCAGGTCGTCGTCGCCGGCGCCGCCGTCGATACTGTCGTCGCCGGAATTGCCGAAGAGTGTATCGGCGTTGGCCGAACCGGTCATGTCGTCGCCAGACGATGAACCGAGCACGGCCTCGAAACCGCTGATCGTATCCGTGAACCCGCTTCCTGTGACCGTACCGGCGACGAGATCGACCGTAACGCCGCTGCTGACGTAGTCATAGGAGAGCGTGTCTTCGCCTGCCCCGCCGATCAGCGAATCGTTGCCCGACCCGGCGGTGACAGAATCATCACCGTCACCGGCATCGATCGTGGAGCCTGAATTGGCAGCGGCGAGATCATCGTTGCCGCTGCCGGCGACCAGCACCTCGATATCGAGCAGCCTGTCTGTACCCAGCGACGCGCCGACATCCTGACCCGTTGTATCCCCGAGATCGACGGTGAGATCGTCGGTGACGAAGCTGTAGTCCGCGACATCCATGCCGCCTTCGCCGCCATCGAGGGTATCGTTGCCGTAGCCCGACCGGAGGGTGTCGTTGCCGGAGCCGCCGATCAGCGTCGCGTTCGACGAATAGAGACCGCTGGCATCCAGCGTATCGTTGCCGGCGCCGCCGTCGAGCAGCACATTCGAGGAACTGGAACTGGCGACAAGGGTATCGTTGCCGGCGGCACCGAGCAGCGTGTCGACACCGCTGCCCGTTGTCATCTCGTCATCGTGGCCCGAACCCTCGACCGCCTCGACGTTCTGGACGGTGTCCGCACCGAATCCGGCGACCGTGGCCACGCTGCTGGCAAGTTCGAAGGTTATGCCGCCCGTCGCATTCTCGTAGCTTAGCGTATCGTTGCCGGCGCCGCCGTCGATGTAGTCATCACCCGAGCCGGCGATGATCATGTCGTCGCCGTCACCCGCGTCGACATGGTCGTCACCCGAACCGGCAGTGATCGTGTCGTTGCCGGTACCGCCTTCGACGGTGTCGTTACCGGCGCCGCCGTTGAGGACGTCGTCAAGGCCGTCGCCCTGGACGGTATCGTCGCCGTCACCGCCGGAAACCGTATCGTTGCCCCATTCGCCGGCCAGCCGGTCATTGCCGGCCCCGCCGGTGATGATGTCGTCTCCGGTGGCGCCGTTCAGGGAATCGGCGCCGGTCGAACCGGTCATCGTGTCGTCCTGGTCGGAGCCGATGACCTTGCCGAAATTCGTGAAGCTATCGGTGAAGCCGGTGCCGGTCACCGTGCCGGCCGTCATGTCCACGGTCAGGCCGGAGGTCACCCCGGCATGGTCATAGCGCAGCCAGTTCTCGAACTCCGACGTGCCGCCGTCGAGGGAATCATTGCCGGAGGACCCGAGGATGGTGTCGTCGCCGGCCCCGCCGAGAATGGTCTCGTCGTCGTCGGAACCGGTGATGTAGTCGTTGCCGCCGCCGCCGATCAGCACCTCGATGCCGGAAATGACGTCTGTACCGCCATCAGTCCCGAGCGATTGCGCGCCGGTGTTCGACAGGTCAATCGTGAGATCAGCGGATGCCGCGGACAGGTCGAGCGTGTCATGCCCGGCCCCGCCGGCGATGGTCTCGTTGCCGGAACTGGCGACGATGGTGTCGTTGCCCGAACCGCCGTCGAGGGTCGAGCCGTTCGCGGAATGGGCCGCCTCCAGATAGTCGTTGCCGTCACCGCCCAGCAGCGTGTTCGCGTAGGCATGATTCTCCACGACCAGCGAATCGTTGCCGACGCCGCCATCGAGCAGGTTGAAGCCGTCCCCCTCGCCGGACCGTGCGCCGAACAGGACATCGTCCCCTTCGCCACCCACCAGCGTGACATCGTCGGAATAGCCATTGCTGGCGTCGAGCCTGTCGTTGCCGGCGCCGCCATAGAGAACGCCGTCTTTCTCCAGCGCCAGCAAATCGTCGAAGTCGGAACCGACGATGCCCTCGATCCCGGTAAGGGTGTCGGTACCAAAGCCGTCGACGGTCAGCGTCGTGTTGA
The DNA here is from genome assembly GCA_040222645.1 of Rhodospirillales bacterium. Lineage (GTDB taxonomy): Bacteria > Pseudomonadota > Alphaproteobacteria > Rhodospirillales > HT1-32 > HT1-32. The sequence continues at coordinate 13,635 of JAVKCR010000098.1, read as the reverse complement.
AGCCGGCGAGCGTGAGCGAGAGGCCGGAGGTGGCTTCCGAGTAGTCGATGACATCGAAGCCGCCGGAATTGCCGCCGGTCAGGACATCGTTGCCGGCGTCCGCGATGAAGGTATCGGCGCCGGACCCACCGTCCAGCACATCGTCACCCGCGCCGCCGGACAGGGTATCGTCGCCCGTCCCGCCGGTGATGGTGTCGTTGCCGGACCCGCCGATCAGCAGATCGTCGTCCGAGCCGCCATCGATCGTATCATTGCCCGCACCGCCGCTGACGGTATCCGCACCGTTTCCACCGGTCAGCAGATCGTTGCCCGATCCGCCATTGACCATATCGTCGCCATCGTCACCGTGGATCGTGTCGTTGCCCGCACCGCCGGTCAGCGTATCGGCTTCCGTCGAGCCCTCGAATACCTCGAAGCCGGTGAACGTGCCTGTCGCCCCGCCAACCTGTGCTGTCCCGCCACCGATATCGACGGTCACCGGGCCGCTGCCGAACAGCCGGATGAAGCTCAACGTATCGTTGCCGGCGCCGCCGATCAGGCTGTCATTGCCGAGCGATCCGTAGACAACGTCATCGCCGCCGCCGGCATCCAGGGTGTTGTCGCTTGCATCTCCCTGGAGCTGGTCGTTGCCGGTGCCGGTGGTGACGTTCTCGATGCCGGTCAGCGTGTCCTGGCCGAACTCGGAGCCAAGGCTCTGGCCGCCGGACGAGGAGAGATCGACGAACAGGTTGCCGGTCGCGAAGGAATAGTCGGCAAGATCGACGCCGTCGCCGCCGTCCAGGGTTTCGGCATTGATACCGCTGAAGAAGGTATCGTTGCCCGATCCGCCGAGCAGGGTCGCGCTGACCGACTGGAGGCCTGAAGCGTCGAGCGTATCGTCGCCCGCGCCGCCATTCAGCACGCCGCCGCCGGTAGCATGGGCAATCAACGTGTCGTTGCCTGCGCCGCCAAGCAGGGTCTCGACGCCCGAACCGGTGGTCAGGGTATCACCGAAATCCGACCCGATGATGCCTTCGATACTGGAAACCTGATCGCTGCCGAAGCCGGCGACATTCGCATAGCCGTTCATGACAAAGGCATCGACGCCGGCAGACGCGGTTTTGTAGGTCAGGTAGTCGGTACCCGCCCCGCCGTTGATGACATCGTCACCTTCGTCAGCGGCAATCGTGTCGTTGCCGGTCCCGCCGTCGAGGGTGTCGTCGCCGGCACCACCGGAGATCGTGTCGTCGCCCGACCCGCCGAGGATCGTGTCATTGCCGATATTGCCGTTGATGAGTTCGCCGGCCGCCGACCCGATGAACAGATCGTCGCCGGTTGACCCCGAGATCCCCTCGATATTCGAGAGCGCGATGGTCGTCGAACCGCCTCCGAGAACCTGGCCCGAACCTGAACTCAGGTCGATGGTGACGCCGCTGCCGCCGAAATAGAGGAAATCGATGACGTCGAACCCGTCGCCGCCGTCGAAGATGTCGGTGCCGGTCGAGGCATGGAAGGTGTCGTTGCCGGCGCCGCCGACGATATCGTCGTCATAGTCGAAGCCGGAAAGAATCGCGTCGTCTCCGGACCCGAGGATGACCTGCTCGACGTTACTTATGGTGTCGAGGAACAGCGGCTCGAACAACGAGTCGACGGAATAGACGTAGAGGCCGCCGGTTTCCGGATTGCTGTTGTATTCGTAGAACAGGCCGTCCGTCTCGCCGCTGTAATCCAGCGTGTCGTTGCCGCCGCCGCCGTCGAACAGGTCGTTGCCGGCCCCCGTGCCGAACAGCATGTCGTCGCCATTGCCGGCTTCGAACACGCCGTTGCCGGCGCCGGCGACCAGCGTGTCGTCGCCCGCCCCGGCCTCAAAGGTGACGTCGTCCGCACCGGCGATCAGCGTGTCGCTGTTCGAGGTGCCGACGACATGCTCGAAACTGGACACCGTGAAGGTGGTGCCACTGTAGTCGAGCGTGCCGGCGGAAAGATCGACGGTTCCGGACCCGCCCTCGACCGAGAGATGGATGGTGTCGTTGGCATCCGCGCTGCCGATCACAGCCTCGATATTGCTCAGGCCGTCTTCGCCATCCCCGTGATCGACATATTCGCCGTCGACGGTGAAGGTGACCCCGTTCCCGCTCGAGTAATCCGCTATGTCGAAACCGTCGCCGCCGTCGAGCGTGTCACATCCGGACCCGCCGACCAGCGTGTCGTCGCCATCGCCGCCCTGCACATCGTCGTCGCCCGCGCCGCCGTCGAGGAAGTCGTCACCGAGACCGCCCAGCAGCGTGTCCTCGCCCGCGCCGGCGGTCAGGCTATCGTTGCCGGCGCCGCCGATCAGCGTGTCGTTGCCGGTGCCGGCATTGATCAGGTCATCGCCGAAGCCGCCGTCGAGGGTATCGCCGCCGCTCTGGCCGAAGATGGTGTCATTGCCGGCGCCGCCGTCCACGTTGTCGTCATCCGCACCGGCGAAAATCGTGTCGTCGCCGGCGCCGCCGATCAGGCTGTCATTGCCGGCGCCGCCGGAGATCGTGTCGTCGCTCTGGCCGCCGTCGACGAAATCCTCGCCGTCGCCGCCGTCCAGCGTGTCACCGCCGAGGAAACCGCGGATGGTGTCGTTGCCGTCGAGTCCGACGAGGTTGTCGCCCTGCAGGCCGCCGACCATGGTGGCGTCCTGGCCGAGATCGTCGGTCAGGTCGCGGGCGCCGACGATCAGCGAATCGTCCGCGAATTGCAGTACCGCGAGATCGACCAGCGTATCGGTGCCGTCGGAACCCTGGTTGTCGGAAACGGTGATGGTGGTGCCGGATACATCGATGGCGAAGGAATAGTCGCCCGCATTGCCACTGTAGACGGCGACGCCGGTACCGCCGCCCTCGATCGAGTCATTACCGGAACCGCCGATGAAGGTGTCGAATCCGGCTCCGCCCTGCAACAGGTCGTCGCCGCCCGCGCCGTCGAGGGTATCCGCGCCGGCGCCGCCGGAAAGCGTGTTGCCGTTGCTGTCGCCGGTGATCGTGTCGGCGAAGGACGTGCCCTCGACGTTCTCGATCCCGTAGACCTGGTCGCTGCCGAAGCCGGTCGCGCCGCTCTGGAGGGAACTGCCGAGATCGATGGTGATCGCCGAGGTGCCGGCGGAATAGTCGATCCAGTCGGAACCGGTGCCGCCGGTGATATAGTCGTCGCCGTCGCCAAGCTGCATCATGACGCGGTCGTCGCCGCCGTCGCCGTTGATGTCGTCCGAGCCGGTACCGCCGTAGAGGGTGTCGGCATCGGCGCCGCCGTTCAGGGTGTCGTTGCCCGAACCGCCATAGAGCGTGTCATTGCCGGTGCCGCCGTTCAGCGTATCCGCGCCGCTCTCGCCGAACAGGGTGTCGTTGTCGCCATCGCCGTTCAGCACGTCGTCATACATGCCGCCGAACACGGTGTCGTTGCCCGAGCCGCCGGAAAGCGTGTCGTTGCCGGAACCGCCCACGAACGAGACGCCGCTCAGTGAATCGCCGATGATGAGATCGTTGCCGCCGGCGCCGTCCACCACGTCGTCACCGCCGCTCCCAACCAGTGTGTTGGCATTGCCGTCGCCGGTGATGGTGTCCGAGGCGGAGGAGGCGACGACATTCTCGACGTTCAGGATCGAGTCGTAATCGATCTCCGCGCCGTAGGCGTGATAGCTGTTGCCGGTCTGAGCAGAAGGACCCTGCTGCCCGAAATCGATGATCGAAGCGGTGCCGAGATCGACCGTGATCCCGCTGGTGGCGGACGGGTAATAGAGCCAGTCGTCATCGCCGTCGCCACCGTCATAGGTGTCGTAGCCATTGCCGGTACCGCCGATGATGGTGTCGCCGCCGGTACCCGCATTGACGTAATCGTCGCCGGCTCCGCCGATGACGGTATCGCCGCCACCGCCCGAGAACAGGCTGTCGTCACCCGCGCCACCATTCAGGGTATCACCCCGGCTCGCGGTGGTGATGACATCGGCCCCCGAACTGCCGGTGATGTTGTAGGCGACCGTGTCGCCTTGGGCGTTTACCTGCGGCAGCGTGATGTTGACCGGAGAGGTGTAGGTGATCGTCGATGTGGTAAACCCCGGCACATATGGCGGCGGCGTCACAATCGGGTCATCGTTGTCTTCTGCTCCACCGGTTGACGGCGGAGGAGGCGGCGGTGGCGGGGGTGGTCCGCCGAACAAACCGCCGACGACTTGCGAGATCGGATCGGAACCGGTGATTGGCCCGTCTTCTTCGGGTGCGACAGGATCATCCGGCCCGTCCTGACCAGCCTGACCGCTTTCAGGTTCGTCAAGCGACGGCCCGAATACGTCCCCTTCTCCAGGTTCGCCGGCGCCTTCCTCTCCGTCCGGTCCCTGTTGACCGTCCTGCAGGTCACCGGGGGCTGCAGGGCCTGCGACTTCCTCAGCCGGGTCGCCGCTCTCGCCAGTTGCTTCGCTCGGCAGAGCAGGTCCCGCGACTTCCTCGCCTTCTCCCGCGACTTCCTCGCCTTCCCCCGCGACTTCCTCGCCTTCTCCTTCCCCTTCGCCCTCGCCTTCTCCCTCGCCTTCTCCCTCGCCTTCGCCTTCTCCCTCTGCAACCTCTCCATCTATCGGGGGGCCGGCTTCGTCTTCGGCGAGCGCTTCTTCATCACCAATAGGAGGGCCGGCTTCGTCGTCCTCGTTGTCGCCCTGGTCCTGCTGCTGGTTCGGCAGCTGGCGCGGTTCGCTGGAGCGGGTGACCGAGCCGGTTTCGGAGACCTGCACGCCGAGCGCGCGGCCCAGCGTCTCGTTGAATTCCTGCGGGGTGAAGGTGCGCGTCTGCACGGTGCCACCGGCGATGCTGGCGCCCTGCAGCGGCACGTTCACCGTGGTGGTGAAACCGGTGTTGGTGGTGACCGTCAGTTCGCCGACGGAGCCGTCGGCATCCGCCGTCAGCACGACGGTGACCTCGACCTCCTCGCCCGGCGCCGGGGCGCCGACATCGCCGGAGACCGAGGTGCCGCGGATACCGATGGTGGCGACCGGGGTGCGGATCTCCATGGCGTCGACGCCGGTCTTGGCGATCTTGCCGGAGACGAAGGAGAACACGCCCTGCACGATGGAGAACGTGCCGAGGCCGTCCTGCGTGCCGGGATCGTAGATCAGCTCGTCCAGCACCATGCGGCCGTCGCCGCCGAGCTGGAAGGTGGATTCATCGACGAAGACGATTCCGACAAGGCCGTCGTTCGAGGTTTCCAGCACGTCGCCCTGGAAGACCGGGTCGCCGGCCTGCAACTGCACGCGGGTGCCGTCGGCGCGGGTGGCCCAGACCGAGCCTTCCAGCGTGTCGACGGTGCCGATGGCCTCCGTCGGTTCCGATATCCCGGTCTGCGCGTACTGGCCGGGCGCCGCCGGCCCCGCGAGCTTGCCCGCGAGATCGGCGGAGATCACGAGACCGCCATCCGCCGTCAGGTCGGGCGGGCTGCCTTGCGAGAAATAATCCCTGATGAGAACGCGCTCGCCGTCATCGCCGACGAGGACGAGATCGGGACCGGAGCGGACATAGTCGGCGGAGGTGAGAAAGCTGCCGTCGTCGAAATGCAGGTCGGCCTTACCCGCGGCGTCATAGACCGCCGAGAAGCCCCCTGTTTCCGTCTGATTGCCTCCGCCGGTCGCGACCGGCCCACCGCTGTCCTTCATACCCTGGCGTCGTTGTTCCTGTTCCGGCTGCCCAACACCGAAAACCTGGTGAATTGGCTGGAATCGCCTCATTGCGACACCGGCCTCCCCGCATCCCTTATCGGCCAGCCAGCGATGCGAAGGAATGACGGTCGTCACACCCCTCGGGATCGTAGTCATCCAGATGCATTTATTTTCCGTGTACTCTGGGATTGCTGCGAACTAGGTCACATCCATGACCTTACTTGCCGGAAACGGCATGTATTCTGCCAATTCTCACGAATGCGTCCGTGTTTGCGCCGCCAATATTACCGGAACATCGGTTCGGCAGACCGACTCGATGCGCTGATGAGCGCAGCCATTCAGTCCGGCGTATGAAGCGGCAGTCCAAGCAATGCCCGGCGCTTCAGCCAGGGAGACGGTCGGTAGCGCGTATCGCCGTAGGCGCGCTGGATATTCTCGAGAATCTCGAGCACCACGTCGGCGCCGACGGCATCGCCCCATTCCAGCGGCCCCATCGGGTATCCCAGTCCGAGCTTGACCGCCTTGTCGATGTCGGCCGGGCTGGCGACACCCTGCTGGGCGATGTTGCAGCCGATATTCACCATCAGCGCGACGACGCGCTGGGCAACGAAACCTGCGCTGTCGGCAACCAGGGCGGCAGGTTTGCCGTCGCTGGCGAACAGGCCAAGCGCGCTCGCCGCGATGTCAGGATCGGTCGCCGGGTTGCGCATGATCGTGCGGCGCGACCTCAACCCGAACACGCCGTCGATGCCGACGCATTGCCGGGCGTCGAGCTCCATGCCCGCCGCGGTCAGCGAAACATCGGTGCCGAGCGGCGAGACGAGGATGATGTCCTCCTTGCCCGGTTCGCCCGCCGTCACCTTTGCACTCAGCGACCGCAGCAGGGTCTCGATTTCGGATGCGACCGCCACATGCATCGGCGCGATCCAGACCGGCCTTCCGTCATAGGCCGGCGCCGGCGTTTCCTCCGGCACCTCCTGCTTGCCGCTGGAATAGTCGTAGAAGCCGCGCCCGGTCTTGCGGCCGAGACGCCCCGCCTCCATCCGGTTGCGCAGCAGCCGTGCGGGACGGAAGATCTCGAGATTGTAGTTCTGCGACCAGACCTCGACGGAGGCCGGATAGGTGACGTCGAGCGCGGTCAGGTCCATCAGCTCGATCGGGCCCATGCGGAAGCCGGCGGCATCCCTCATGATCCGGTCGATGGTGACCGTGTCGGCGACGCCGTCCATCGCCATATGCGCCGATTCCAGCACCAGCGCGCGCCCCACCTGGTTGACCAGGAAGCCCGGCGCATCCGCCACCCGCACCGGCTCGCGGCCCATGGCGCGGCCGATCTCGAACAGCCGGTTGACGATGGCCGGATCGGTGAGTTCACCGGCGATGATCTCGACCAGGCGCATCAGCGGCACCGGATTGAAGAAATGCATCCCGGCGAAGCGTTCCGGCTTGTCGAGGCAGCGCGCGATCCGGGTGATCGGCAGCGAGGAGGTGTTGGAGGCGAGGATGGCGTCGTCGGCGACGATGCCTTCGAGTTCGGAGAACAGCTCATGCTTCACCTCCAGTTTCTCGACCACCGCCTCGACGACAAGGCCGCAATCGGCCAACTCCCGGAGCGCCGAAATCGGCTGGATTCGCGCCTTGGCGGCCGCAGCGCCTTCCGCGTCGAGCGTGCCCTTCTCGGCCATGCGGTCGATCATCTTCGCGATGAAGGCGGCGGCCTCGTTCACCGCCTCGCCGTTCACGTCGAACAGCTTCACCTTCATGCCGCCGGTCGCCGCCACCTGGGCAATGCCGCGCCCCATGGCGCCGGCGCCGACCACGCCGATCGTCAGTCCGTCCGTCGTCTCCGCCATTTTCAGCGTCCCTTGTAGTCCGGTTTGCGTTTCTCGAGGAAGGCGGCCATGCCCTCCTTCTGGTCCTCTGTGTCGAACAGCAGTTCGAAGGCCTTGCGCTCCAGCCAGAGCGCGGCATCGAGCGAGGCGTCCGCCCCGTTGGCCACCACTTCCTTGATCTGGCGCACCGCGATCGGCGGCGCCTTGGCGATCCGGCCGGCCATGGTCAGGGCGCGGTCCAGCACTTCGGCGTCCGGCACCACCTCGCTGACGAGGCCCATCTTCTCGGCTTCCGCCGCCGTGACGATCTCGCCGGTCAGCAGCAGCTTCATCGCCTTGAACTTGCCGACTGCGCGCAACAGCCGCTGGGTGCCGCCGCCGCCCGGCATGATGCCGACGCGGATTTCCGGCTGGCCGAACTGGGCGCCCTCGCCCGCGATGATGATGTCGGCATGCATGGCCAGTTCGCAGCCGCCGCCGAGCGCATAGCCGTTGACCGCCGCGATCACCGGCATCGGGAAATCCCCGATCGCCTTCCACAGCTTGCGCGAGCCCATCAGGTACATGTCGAGCGCGGACTTGTCCGACATTTCCTTGAGGTCGGCGCCGGCGGCGAAGGCCGTCTCGTCGCCGGTGATGACGACGCAGCGGATCGCCGGATCCTCCTCCATCGCGCGGAAATGGGCGGCAAGCTCACGCCGGGTCTCGAGGTTGAGCGCGTTGCGCACCTCGGGCCGGGTGATGCGGATCAGGGCGACGCCGTCGGCGGGCGCCTCCCGGGTGGTCAGGCTCATGGTCTATGGCTCCTCCCGAATGCCGGCGAAGCATACAGCGACAAACCGTCTGTACAACCGCGCCCAAGGTTGTATATACAAGTTATCGGCGCCACGAGGAGCATGGGTCCGCATGAGAGACGAGATCGAGATCCCCCGTTACCAGCAGGTGAAGAATTTCATCACCGAGCGGATCGATTCCGGCGAATGGGATATCGACCAGCGGGTGCCGTCGGAGAACGAACTGGTGCAGGGGCTCGGCATCAGCCGGATGACCGTCAACCGCGCGCTCCGCGAACTGACGGAGGAAGGCCGGCTGCGCCGCGTGCAGGGGCTCGGCACCTTCGTCGCCGACCCGCGCCCGCAGGTCGAACTGCTCGAACTTCGTAACATCGCCGACGAGATTCGCAACCGTGGCCATGAACACGCCGCCGACGTCATCATGCTGGAGAGCCTCATTGCCGACGCGGACGCCGCCCGTGCATTACGGGTGGCGGAAGGCGCCACCGTCTTCCGCTCGGTCATCCTCCACCGGGAGAACGGCCTGCCGATCCAACTCGAGAACCGGCTGGTCAACCCGGCGCTGGCGCCGGACTACCTCTCCGTCGATTTCACCCGCACCACGCCGAACGAGTACCTGACCGAGGTCGCGCCCGCGACCGACGTCGAACACCTGGTCGAGGCGATCATCCCGAACGCGCATGCCTGCGAATTGCTGCAGATGCCGCGGGACGAGCCCGGCCTTCTCCTCAACCGCCGTACCTGGGCGGGCGACCGCGTCGTCTCCCGGGCCTGGCTGACCCACCCCGCAAGCCGTTTCCGCCTCGGCGCCCGCTTCGCCATGCAGCCGCCGGCGCGGAACGACCGCAAGCACTGAAGGGCCCCCGCGATGAGCACCCGTATCGACAATTCCCGCAAGATCAGCGCGCCGACCGGCAGCGAGATGACCTGCAAAAGCTGGGTCACCGAGGCGCCCTTGCGCATGCTGATGAACAATCTCGACGGCGATGTCGCCGAGAAGCCGGAGGAACTCGTGGTCTATGGCGGCATCGGCCGCGCCGCGCGCAACTGGGAATGTTTCGACCGCATCGTCGAGAGCTTGCGCAAGCTGGAGGAGGACGAGACACTGCTGGTGCAGTCCGGCAAGCCTGTGGGCGTGTTCCGCACCCACAGGGACGCGCCGCGCGTGCTGATCGCCAATTCCAACCTGGTGCCACACTGGGCCGACTGGGACCATTTCAACAAGCTCGATAAGCTGGGCCTGATGATGTACGGCCAGATGACCGCCGGGTCCTGGATCTATATCGGCAGCCAGGGCATCGTGCAGGGCACCTACGAGACCTTCGTCGAAATCGGCCGCCAGCATTACGACGGCAGCCTCAAGGGCCGCTGGATCCTGACCGGCGGGCTCGGCGGCATGGGCGGCGCCCAGCCGCTTGCCGCCACCATGGCCGGCGCCTGCATGCTGGCGGTGGAATGCCAGCCGAGCCGCATCGACATGCGGCTGCGCACCGGCTACCTCGACAAGCGCGCCGATTCCCTCGACGAGGCGCTCGCGATGATCGACGAGGCCTGTGCCAGGGGCGAGGCGACCTCCATCGGACTGCTCGGCAACGCCGCCGATATCTTCCCGGAACTGGTGCGCCGTGGCGTCCGTCCCGACGCGGTCACCGACCAGACCAGCGCGCACGACCCGCTGAACGGCTACCTGCCCGCCGGCTGGAGCCTCGCGGAGTGGGAAGACAGGCGCGAGACCGACCCGGATTCGGTGGTGAAAGCCGCGAAGGAAAGCATGGCGGTGCAGGTCAGGGCCATGCTCGATTTCTGGCGCATGGGCGTGCCGACGCTGGATTACGGCAACAACATCCGCGAGATGGCGAAGGACATGGGCGTGGCGGACGCCTTCGACTTCCCGGGCTTCGTGCCAGCCTATATCCGCCCGCTGTTCTGCCGCGGCATCGGCCCGTTCCGCTGGGCAGCCCTCTCCGGCGATCCGGAGGACATCTACAAGACCGACGCCAAGGTGAAGGAACTGATCCCCGACGATCCGCACCTGCACAACTGGCTCGACATGGCGCGCGAACGCATCCACTTCCAGGGCCTGCCGGCGCGCATCTGCTGGGTCGGCCTCGGCGACCGCCACCGGCTCGGCCTCGCCTTCAACGAGATGGTCGCCAGCGGCGAGCTCAAGGCGCCGGTGGTGATCGGCCGTGACCACCTCGATTCCGGTTCCGTCGCCAGCCCCAACCGCGAGACCGAGGCGATGCTCGACGGATCGGACGCCGTCTCCGACTGGCCGCTGCTCAACGCCCTGCTCAATTGCGCGTCGGGCGCGACATGGGTGTCGCTGCATCACGGCGGCGGCGTCGGCATGGGATATTCGCAGCATTCGGGTATGGTCGTTGTCTGCGACGGCACGGAAGACGCCGCGCGGCGCGTCGGTCGCGTGCTCTGGAACGACCCGGCCACCGGCGTCATGCGCCATGCAGATGCGGGCTACGAGATCGCCGTGGAGTGCGCCCGTGAACAGGGCCTCAACCTGCCGATGCTGAAAGGCTGAGATCATGGGAATCGAACCAGTCATCCTTCGGCCGGGCGACATCTCGCTCGGCGAACTCCGCCGCATCGCCGAGGGGGCGTCCGTCAGTCTCGATCCGTCGTCCCGTGCAGCGGTCGAGCGGGCGCAGGCCACCGTCGACGACATCCTGAAGCGCGGCGAGACCGTCTACGGCATCAATACCGGCTTCGGCCTGCTGGCCAAGACCCGGATCGAACCGGCGCGGCTCCGCGAGTTGCAGCGCAACCTGATCCTGTCGCACGCGGTCGGCACCGGCCCGCTGCTGCCGCGCCCGGTGGTCCGCCTGATCCTGGCCCTCAAGGCGGCCTCGCTGGCGCGCGGCCATTCCGGCGTGCGCTGGTCGGTGATCGAGGCGCTGATGGCGCTGCTCACCCATGACGTGCTGCCCTGCATCCCGGCGAAAGGCTCGGTCGGCGCCTCCGGCGACCTCGCCCCGCTCGCCCATCTCTCGGCAATTCTGATCGGCGTCGGCGAAGCGCAGGTGGCGGGCAGGACCATGCCGGCCTCCGAAGCGCTCGGCCATGCCGGGCTTTCCATCATGGAACTGGAACCGAAGGAGGGGCTCGCCCTGCTCAACGGCACCCAGGTCTCGACCGCGCTGGCGCTCGCCGGCCTGTTCAGCGCCGAGGACGATTTCGCCGCGGCGATGGTGACGGGTGCGATGTCGGTCGACGGCATCCGGGGTTCCGACACGCCGTTCGACGCCCGCATCCAGGAAGTGCGCGGCCAGCCCGGCCAGATCGACGCCGCCGCCGCCTTCCGCCGCCTGCTCAAGGGATCCCAGATCCGCGAGAGCCATGTCGATTGCGACCGGGTGCAGGACCCCTACTCGATCCGCTGCCAGCCGCAGGTGATGGGTGCCTGCCTCGACCATATCCGCTTCTCCGCGGACGTCTTCCACCGCGAGGCCAACGCCGTCTCCGACAACCCGCTGGTCTTCCCGGACGAGGGCGACGTGCTCTCCGGCGGCAACTTCCACGCCGAGCCGGTGGCCATGGCCGCCGACGTCCTCGCCCTGGCGATCTCGGAGGTCGGCGCGCTGGCCGAACGCCGCATCGCGCTGCTGATCGATCCCGCCTTCTCGGAACTCCCGGCCTTCCTGGTCAGCGATTCCGGCGTCAATTCCGGCTTCATGATCGCGCAGGTGACGGCCGCCGCCCTGGCCAGCGAGAACAAGTCACGCGCGCACCCGGCATCCGTCGATTCCCTGCCGACCTCGGCCAACCAGGAGGACCATGTCTCGATGGCCACCTTCGCCGCCCGCCGCCTCGCCGACATGGGCGACAATACCCGCGGCATCATCGCCATCGAACTCCTCGCCGCCGCCCAGGCCATCGACTTCCACAGCCCCCTGAAGACCTCGCCACTGCTCGGCGGGCTGCATGCGCGGCTGCGCGAGCGTGTCCCGTTCTACGACAAGGACCGCTACTTCGCCCCGGACATCGCCGCGGCGAAGGACATGGTCTCCGGCACCGACTTCCACGCGCTGGTCGGCGACCTGCTGCCGAGCATCAGGGGGTAATTCTCCCTCATCCTGAACTTGTTTCAGGACCCCGAGAGACCAGTCCGAGCTTTCCTAGCGAAGCTCAGGCCAGCCGGTCGAGGCCCTGAAACAAGTTCAGGATGAGGACTTTATTTTTTTAAGGCTCCGCATCGCCCCTCACCGTCATCCTGGATGCCGCGCAGCGGCAGTCCGGGATCTCGGGAGTCAGCCGCGGATGCCCGAGGTCCCGGGGGCCATCCACCGTGAATCTGGAAGACACAATGGCATCTCCACTTCTATCGAACCACCGGACCACCCACAGGTGGCGCAAATGGGTCCCGAGTCATTTTTCCCGTGACGGGATCAACCGGCAGCAGGTCCTCCGGTCCGATATCTCGGCCATGGAGCAGCCGAAACCTGCGGATGGCATAGAGCTTACGAAAGAACACCAACGCCATCCAACTGAAGAACAGACAAAAAAGGCCTACAGCAACGACGCCAGTAATAGTCCGATCTGCACTCGTAATTTGAACGATCAAAATTCCGTAAAAAAATACATGAAACAATATAAACCCTATAATGGCCGCTATGTTAATTTTTGGAATATTATTTTGCATCCAAATATCTTGCAATTTCATATAGTCGTTTGAGAATCCGATTCGTGCTTTTTTCATTATTCTTGACATCAATTTTACATCAAGAACTTTTCTCAAAAAATACACAATAACTGACAGACCGACTATCAGGAAAAATGACGGCACAAAGAGATATTCACTAATGTAGATTTGAACCAATATTGACAAGTAAACCCCAATAGGAAACAAAAATAGTATTAGAAATGTATGCTTCCAACTCGTTAAAAAATCATCCCTAGCGTAAAACTTCCTGATCCTGCCGACGTTCTCCCGAAACTCGTCCTCACTTATTTCAAATGCTTTATAAAACGGCCCGAAGGGAAACCACGCAACATGCCCATTCGTCAACGGAACGATACTATTTACAAATTTTGGCTCCACCTGGATACCCCAGAGGAAATACATGACTCGCCCGTTTCCATCCGGACTCGGCTCAGGTGCATCGTTTTCTTGTTGTTCGGTCATTGTGGGCAGTTGAAGAATTATTTCATCGGCCTCTACTGATACACGAATACCCCGCCCCTCGCACCCCGATTGCACTATTGTCGGTGACGACGTTCAGGCCGGATGGTTCCTGTCGAGTATCCGGAGTTGGGCACAACAAATCACCAAAAAACAGTCATCATCCTGATGACAATCAGGACCCATGCCTGAGACGTAGCGGCATGTCCGGACGGTGCTGAAACC
>JAVKCR010000097.1:0-2715 GCA_040222645.1 Rhodospirillales bacterium | reverse complement strand
GGCGAACAGCAGGTAGACCTCCGCCGTCCAGCGGCCGATGCCCTTGATCTTCGTCAGCTCCGCAATCGCCGTCTCGTCATCGGTCCGGCCGATACGCCGGAAATTTACCTGCCCCGCCTGCACGGCGGCTGCGAGTTCCCGGACATAGAGGATCTTCTGCCGGCTCATGCCGGCGGTGCGCATGCCGGCATCGTCGAGCGCCAGCATCGCCGCCGGGTCGAGACCGTCGGTCGCCGTCTCCAGCCGGCCGATGATCGCCCGCGCCGAGGCGACCGAGACCTGCTGCGCCACGATGGCGCGGACCAGCGTCGGGAAACCCGCGGGACGGGCGCGCATCGGCGGCAGGCCGACCGCGGTCCAGGCACGGGCGATATCGGCGTCGCGGGCGGAGAGTTCCTCCAGCGCCTGCTTCATGACGGGACGCGTCAGGCGTATCAAAGGGCTGGCCTCCGGCAGTCAAAGCGGGAAATATTCGGCGGGCAGCAGAGGGAACCGCCGGGATGAAGTTCGCAACCTACAATATCCAGTTCTGCCTAGGGAAGGACGGCGAGATCGACGTCGAGCGGATCGCGCGCGAGATCGGCGACGCCGACATCATCGCCTTGCAGGAGGTCGAGCGCCACTGGGAACGGTCGCTGAACCTGGACGAGGTTGCCGAACTCGCCGATCTCTTCCCGGATCACTATTACGTCTACGGTCCCGGCATCGACATGAATGCCGGCTACCGGAGTGCGAAAGGAGGGCTCGTCAGCCGGCGCCAGCAATTCGGCAACATGCTGCTCTGCCGCTGGCCGATCCTGTCCTCGCGCAACCACCTGCTGCCGCATCGCGGCGGCGACGCGGAGAAGCTGGCGCTGCAGCGTGCTGCCCTCGAGGCGACGGTAATGACCAACCGCGGCATGTTGCGCATCGTCTCCACCCACCTCTCGCATTCCTCCGCCGACGACCGGTCGCGCCAGATACGCGAACTGCAGGCAAGGCTGGCCGCCGCCGCCGGCGAGCGGTCGGTGCTCAGCGGCAAGAAAGGAGCCGGCTACTGGAGCCGCGTCGAACAGCCGGCGGACTTCTCCGGCGACTACCTGGTGATGGGCGATTTCAACCTGACGCCGGACTTTCCGGAATATGCTCTCCTCGCGGACAAAGACGCGCCAGCAAAGCTGATCGATGTCGCCGATCTGCTCGGCCAGGGCGGGGCCGATGCCTGGACCTGCGAGGAGACGGACGGGCACAACCGCATCGATTACATCTTCTGCAGCCCGTCGCTTGCCGGCCTCGCCCGCGAGATACATGTCGACCAGAAGGCGGTCGGTTCTGACCACCAGCCGGTTTTCGCGACCTTCGACATCACGGCGGCCTGAGCCACCATTTTCGATGATACGGGAATATGCCGAGAGCCTGTTCTGCCTCTGTCCCGGGCGCTACAGGGACCTCGGCTTTCACCGCGGCACGGCGGCCATCGCGGCCCGCCGGCGGCGCTGGCCTGAGGCATGGCAGGCGCATGAGACATCCTGCCGGACGTTTCTGCTCGCCCATGCGCCGGGCGGAGACTGCGCACTCCTCCTCGGTGCCGGGCTGGCCAACGACCTGCCGCTCCGTGAGCTGTCGGCGCGCTACCGAGAAGTGAGGCTGGCGGATGTCTCGTTCCATCCGTCGGTACGGCTGCTGGCCCGGCGGCTCGGCAATGTCAGGCTCGAAATCCGTGATGTAAGCGGTCTCCTGCACCGGCGGATTGTCGACCCGGCATCGCTGTCGCGCGTTCCGGAACCGGCGCCGGAGGACCGGGATGTCGGCCTCGTCGCCTCGGTCAATCTCGCCAGCCAGCTGCCGCTCCCCTTCCTCGCCGATGCCGACGACCGCGAGGCCGCCGCAATCCGCGCGGCAATCATCGGGGCGCATATCGGCTATCTCCGGCAGTTCGGCTGCCCCGCCCTGCTGATCGCGGAAATGGTGCGGGTGACAGGGTCACGGCGCGAAACCGTGTTCCCCGCCGGCAAACTGCCGCCACCGGAAGAGACGTGGACCTGGCAGATCGCACCGCCGGGCGAGAACGGAAATGCCGGGGTTAGCCTGGAGATCGGCGCCTGGACGCTTGCCGGGGACTGAGCCGTCACAGCGCTTGCCTTGCCCGTATCGCGGCGATATTCAGCGCGCCCGTCACACCTTGCGATCCTGAGACCATGACCGGACCCGTATTGCTCACCGAACGGCTTCGCCTCGAACCGCTCTCGGCATCACACGCGGACGCCTTCGCATCCGTCCTGACCGACCGGGAGACCATGTCGTTCTATCCCCTCCCCTTCGACCGCAACGACGTGGATGGCTGGATCGCCCGCAGCGATGAATTCTGGGCGGCGCACCGCTATGGCCGCTTTGCCGTGATCCGGCGCGAGGACGACCGGCTGATCGGCGATGCCGGGATGATGCGCCTGACGGTGAATGGCGAGGAGATGGACGATATAGGCTGGATCATCCACCGGGAGTTCTGGGGTCAAGGCTATGCCACGGAGGCCGCCGCCGCGGTGCGCGACGATGTCTTCCGCCGGCTGCAGTTGCTGGCCATCCACGCCAACATGCCGGTCGAGCACAAGGCCTCGCGGAAGGTGGCGGAGCGGCTCCGCATGCGCGAGATCGCGCGCTTCGCCAATTCCCGGAACGGGGGCAAGGAAACCCACCTGTTCCGGCAATCGGTTGGCGACTGGCAGCGGCGTCTCTGAC
>JAVKCR010000096.1:0-4186 GCA_040222645.1 Rhodospirillales bacterium | reverse complement strand
GTTTCCGGCCGCTTTCCGACTGGGCGCGTTCGAGCAGGTCCGGGGTCGGCTGGTAGCGTGTCTCCGGACCGGTCAGCAGGTCGACGACCTCGATATTGAGCGCCGACAGGATGTTTCGATAGGCCGGGTATCCGGGCGAGGCGAGCGCCACCCGGTCGCCGGCTTCGAACGCGGCCAGGAAGCCGAGGGTGAAGGCGCCGGATGATCCTGTCGTAACCGCGATGCGGTCGATGCCGATCTCGACTCCGTAGGTATCCAGGTAATGCCGGGCGATCGCGCGCCGGAGATCGGGAATGCCGAAGGCGACGGTATAGCCGGCGCGATCTGAATCGAGCGCCCGGTGCGCCGCGGCGATGACGCCCGCCGGCGCGGAAGTGCTGGGCTGGCCGACTTCCAGATGCAGCACGTCGCCACCGGCGGCTTCCCGGTCGGCGGCTGCCTGCATGACGTCCATGACGATGAACGGCGGCACCTGGCCGCGACGGGAAATTTTCAGCATCGTCTCGTCCACCCGTGGTTCAGCGTGCACCGAGCGCGAGGCCGAAACCCCGCTGATCGGTCGCCGTCTGGCAGAGCTCCGGTTCGCTCGGCAGTCCTTCCGGGCACCAGGCGGCATTTACGCGTCCGATCAGCGGCACTTCCTGCAGCGTATGCCCCCGCAGTTTCAGCGTTTCGATCCGCGCCGGGCTGTCGCCCGCCTCGACGAAGGTGACATCCGGTTCGCCGGCATGGTGGACCCGCTTGGAATCGATCGCCTGCCGCAGGGTTTCGCCATCCTTCAGAACCCGCAGCGCGACCTGCACCTGCGCGGATGCCGCCGCCGAGCCGCCGGTGGCCGCCGAGGCGTAGTAGAAGTTCTGCGTGTTTGGGTTGACCATCATCATCGGGCCGATCGACATCGGCCCGCGGCCGCGGCTGCCCGGACGGGCTGCGAGCAGCACGCCGGTATCGGTCGCCACGCGACCGGTGCCGAACAGGTTGTTCATGCTGAGATTGCAGGCGACCGCATTGCCCAGGCTGTCGACGATGACGAAGCTCGATGCGGCCGGGTTCTCCAGCACCTGCCGGGCCGGCGTGGGCAGGGTGGATGGCGGTGTGTGCCGTTCCGGGCTGAACACGGCGAAGCGGCTGCGTGCCTCGGCATCGCCGATGATTGTCTGGGTGTCGACATTGATTATGCCGTCCGCGGAAACCCAGGCGGATCGCTCGGCGAAGGCAATCATGGCGGTTTCTGCAAGCAGGTGTGGCTTTTCGGATTCGGTCGCATCCGAATAGCGGTCATCGACATCCAGCATTCGCCACATGGTGGCCGCGGCAACCCCGGTACCGGACGGCGGCGGTGCGAAATAGAGGCGGTGCGCCCCGGCCGGAACCGGGATCGCCTCGCGCCATTCCGGACGGTAGTCGCGCAGATCCTCGTAACTCAGGCTGCCGCCGACCGAGTTTGCGGCCTCGACAAACTGGCGGGCGAGAATGCCGCGGTAGAATTCACCGGCCCCGCCGCCGCGAACCCGCGCGATGGTCGCCGCGAGATCGAGCTGGCGCACCCGGTCGCCTTCCTGGATCGGACTGCCATCGGGCCGGGCGAAGGACTTGCGCGCCTCCGGGTCCTCGAGCAGGGGGCCGGCGACAAGGGCGAGATCGCGGGCGAAGGCGCGCGAGGCGGTATAGCCGAACCGGGCCAGTTCCTCTGACGGGGACAACAGGCGCGACCATTGCAGCTTGCCGAACCTGACATGCATCGCGGCCATGCCGCGCACCACGCCGGGCACCGCATTTGCGCGGGTCGCCTGGCTGGAGGGCGCGGCCGGTGCGCGGGCGAGGAAATCGAGGGCCACCGTCTGGAAACGCTGGCGATCATGGACAAGGCAGACTCCGCCTCCGCCAAGACCGCCTGTGGAGGGCTGGGTCACCGACAGGGCGAAGGTGACGGCCACGGCCGCATCGGCGGCAGTACCGCCTGCCGACAGGATGTCGCGACCGATCGTGACCGAGACCGGTTCATCGCCGGCAACGACGCCCGAAAACCCCTCTACATGGCCTACCTGGCCTTCAGGGGGTTCCGAAGAGGAACAGGAAGCCAATATAAACAGGGCGGCGAGCGCCGATTGACGTGCCAAACCGGGGCGTCTACCGTTCCACAGCTCAGCGATATTGCGAATGAACACCAGCATCGATCCAGTCTTGTCACGTTTTCACCGGAACAGCGCATCTATCCGGCGCGCCGCCATCTTGGGCGTCACTGCCGTTATTGCAACTCTTGGCCCGCTGCGGCAAGCCGCGGAAGCGCAAGGTCTTGTGGATGCCGAGATTTCCAGCGTTATCCGGACATTCTCCGAACCGCTCATGGTTACGGCGGGTCTGGATCCGAACTCGGTAAGGATATTCATTCGCAGCAATGACGAACTGAACGCCTTCGTGGCCGGCGGGCAGAACCTGTTCATCAACACCGGTCTGCTGGTCCGCGCCGACAATGCCAACGAGGTGATCGGGGTGCTGGCCCATGAAATCGGCCATATTGCCGGCGGTCACATTTCCCGGACCATGGAATCCATGGAGACGGCGGGCACCAACTCTCTGGTCGCGGGCATTCTCGGCCTGGCTGTCGGGCTGGCAGCGGGGCGCGCGGATGTCGGCGGGGCGCTGGCTGCGGCGGGACAGGATGCCGCAGCCCGCGGGTTCCTGAAATACAGCCGCAACCAGGAAAGTTCCGCCGACGCCGCCGGCATGCGCTATCTTGAGGCGAACGGCCTGTCAGCCGTCGGCATGTACCAGTTGATGCAGAAGCTTGAAGGCCAGGAACTGCTGCCGAGCTCACGGCAGAACGAATATGTCCGCTCGCACCCGCTCAGCCGCGATCGAATGCTGTCGATCGAGGGTTTCCTGCAGCGATCGAAATACACCAACGCCCCGCTGCCGGAAGGCTGGGAGCTCAAGTTCCAGCGTATCAAGGCAAAGATCATCGGGTTCACCGAATCGAGAAGCCGCACCTATCGAGAGTATCCGGAATCGGACACCAGCCTGCCGGCCCGCTATGCAAGGGCGATTGCCGATTACCGTCGCAACGATCTCGCGAAGGCGCTGCCGGCGTTCGATGCGCTGATCGCGGAAATGCCGGACGATCCCTATTTCCATGAATTGAAGGGGCAGGCGCTGCTGGAACACTCCCGGATTGGCGAAGCAGTTGTGCCCTTGCGCACGGCGTCCCGTCTGGCGCCGGAAGCAGGCCCGATCCGGGCATTGCTCGCCCAGGCGCTTGTCGAGAGCAACGATCCCGCGTTGCTGCCGGAGGCTGTCGAGAATCTGAAGGCGATCGTGGCGCTGGAGCCGCGAAACGGTGCGGCCTGGCGGCTGCTGGCGATTTCTCATGCCCGACTGGGCGATGACGGGGCGAGCCGCCTCGCGTCCGCCGAGCTGGCCATGGTGCAGGGGGACAAGCAGGCTGCCAAATTGCATGCCGACGCGGCTTCCAATATCTACAAGAACGGTTCTGTCGGCTGGCTTCGGGCGCAGGACATCAAGAACGCCGTCGAGCAGAACTGACCGGACATAGATGCGCAGGGCGGCGGTTCTCTTCACAATCTTCGCGCTCGCGGCCTGTTCAAGCGGTGTACGCCAGTACGCGGCCTCGCCGGAGGGAGATATCGACTTCCTGACCGAGGATTCGGCTCGCCGTTTCACCGCTGGCGCCGACATCCGTCGCCAGGCCGGCTATTTCGATCTCGGGCTCGACGGCCTCTCCTTCGTCAGGGTGGACGGTAACCCGGCGGTCAAGGCGGTGACGCCATCGGAAGGGGGCGTCGTCGGGCTGCTGACCAACCAGCCGCTGCTGGCGACGCCGTTCGCGGGATGGCAATGGCGCTTGACTTCGGTCATCGACGAAGCCGGCTGGATGTCGATGCGCCAGTACGGCGAAACCGACCATCCGGTGCGGATACTGATCGGCTTCAGGCTCTCCGGCTCCGGCTCGACCCTGAAGCCGACGTTCTCGGGAGATGAACTGCCGCCGCATGACAGGGCGATCACAATCGTGTGGTCGACATTGTCCTCGCCAGCCGGCCGGTTCGACCGCAAGGGCCCCTATGGCCGGGTGACATTGCGCCAGCACCCCGATCACCTCGTTGGCATTGTCGGCGCGGACCAGCAGACCGGTGTTGATGAACAGGTTCTGCCCGCCGGCCACGAA
>JAVKCR010000095.1:0-9191 GCA_040222645.1 Rhodospirillales bacterium | reverse complement strand
GTTCGTGGTCGTTGCCGAGGGCGACATGGAGATTGTCGTCGATGGGGAGTCTGAGCGCTGCGGTCCGGGCGATCTCGCGCTGATCCCGGCCGGCGCCCGGCACACTTTGCGCACCTCCAAGACCCGCGGCAGCAAATGGTACTACGGCTATGGCCGGTTCGGAGCGGATCATGGCTGAACCGTTGCGCGTCGCGGTCGTCGGTTGCGGCCTGATCAGCCTCTATCACCTGCGCGCCTGGCAGAGTGTCGGCGCCGAACTGGTCGCGGTCTGCGATATCGACCGCGAGAAGGCCGAGGCCCGCGCGGCGGAATTCGGTGTCACGCGGGTCTATCAAGACGCCGCCAGGATGTTCGCGGATGGCGGCTTCGATGCCGTCGATATCGCGGCATCCGTCGGCGCCCATGCACCCGTCGCACGGATGGCCGCCGACCACGGAATCCACATCATGTGCCAGAAACCGCTCACCGAGACGGTAGCCGAAGCGGAAACCCTGGTCGCCCATGTCGGTAACCGGGTCCGTTTCATGGTGCACGAGAACTACCGCTTCCGTCCCCACTACATGACCGTCCGGCGCTGGATCGACGAGGGTCGCATCGGCCGGGTTCGCCATGCCGCCATCTCCTGCCGCGGGTCCGGCCTCTGTCCGCGTGAGGGCGACGTTCCGTTCCTGGTCGAACGCCAGCCTTATCTCACCGGTTTCCGGCGCAACCTGGTGTTCGAGACCATGATCCACCATCTCGACGTGCTGCGCTGTCTCTGCGGCCCGCTGGAAATTGTCGCCGCCCGCCTCAACCGCCTGGCGGAAGGTCTGCCGGGAGAGGACACGGCATCGATCCTGATGGCCGGTCCGGACGGCTTCATCGCCACCGCCGACGGCTGCATCTGCGCGCCGGGCTATCCCCCGCTGCATGGCGACCGGCTGGAAGTTATCGGCACCACCGGCACCATCATCATGGACCTCAACCGGGTCTTCATGGTCGGCGCGGAAGCCGAGGCCGAGGAAGTCGACCTGCTCGGGCGCTACCAGGAATGCTTCGACAGCGCGATGGCCGCGTTCGTGAACGGCCTTCGGGACGGAACGCCTTTCGAGACCGACCGTCTCGACAATCTCGAGACGCTTCGCCTGATGGAAAGCGTCTACCGCGCAGCCGGTGTGGAGATCGCCTGATGAACCGGGAACCGACAAGCATCACGCCGGAGATCGATCTCGGCCGGATCGACCGGCTGTTCGACGTGACCGGCCTGCGAGTTTTCCTGCCCGGCGGTTACGGCGCCATCGGCGAGGCGGTGGCCATCTCGATGGCCCGGCACGGCGCGGAAGTCACTGTCGCCGGCCCGAAGCGCGGCAAGGCAGAGGCGCTGGCCAGCCAGATCAACGACCAGGGTGGCCAGGCGCACGGGCTCGAACTGGACGCGACGGACATCGCTTCGATCCAGCGGGCCACCGACGATGCGATCCGGCTGATGGGCGGTATCGACGTGCTGGTAAATTGCGTCGGCATCCAGCGCGAGCAGCCGCTGCTGGAGGTGACCGAGGAGACATTCGACGAGGTCTACCGGACCAACCTGAAATCGGCGATGTTCCTGGCCCAGGCCGTCGCCCGCGACCAGATCGCCCGGGGCATTGGCGGCCGGCAGATCCATCTCCTGTCCGTCCGCTCCCAGCTGGCGCTGCGGGGACGCGGCTATTCCGCCTATTGTGCGACCAAGGGCGGGCTGCAGATGCTGGTGAAACAGCACGCCATGGAACTCGCGCCGCACGGCATTACCGTCAACGGTGTCGCGCCGACCTTCATCCAGTCCGACCGCATACGCCCGCATCTCGACAAGCCGGAATTCCGCGACTTCATCCTGGAGCGCAACCCGCTCGGGCGCATCGGCGACCCCCTCGAAGTAGCGGGACAGGTGATCGCGCTCGCCGCCCCTGCCGGCAGCTACATCACCGGCCAGGTGGTCTACATCGATGGCGGGGTCACCGCGTCGCAATGACCCCGCCTTCGCAACCTTACGGGAGACGTTCAGATGAGCACCGACATGCAGCCGAAACTTCTGATCGGCGGTGAATTCCGCACCGTCGGCCGTGGCACACCGATCCCCGTAATCAATCCCTGTAACGGCGAGGAGCTCTGGGCCCAACCCGCCTGCAATGCGGACGACGTGGCGGAAGCGCTCAAGCATGCCCGTGCCGCGCAGGCGAGCTGGAGCAAGCTGCATGGCTGGGAGCGTGGCCGTATCCTGCGCAATGTCGCCGCCGAGATGCGGGCCCGGACCGATGCCATCGCGCGGGCGCTGTCGCTCGAGATCGGGCGGCCCTATGCCCAGTCTGCCGGCGAGGTCGGCGCCGCCATCGAACAGCTAGAATGGTTCGCCGGCGAGGCCGAACGGCTGTTCGGCGACACCATCCCGTCGCGCCAGGGCGGGCGCCTGCTGACCGAACCGGAACCGGTCGGCATCGTCGCCGCCTTCACCGCCTGGAACTTCCCGGTCAACCTGCCGGTGCGCAAGATCGCCCCGGCGCTCGCGGCGGGCTGCGCCATACTCCTGCGGCCCTCGGAACAGGTGCCGGTGACCTCCACCCTGATCGCCGAGGCCTGCGTCGCCGGCGGCGTGCCGGCCGGTGTCGTACAGTTGCTGCTCGGGAAAGCCACCGACATCTCGCCCGCGATCATGGCGGCCAACGAGGTGCGGAAGATCTCGCTGACCGGCTCGACCCGCGTCGGCCAGATGCTGATGGCGGAAGCCGCGAAAACCGTGAAACGCTTCTCCATGGAGCTCGGCGGGCATTCCCCGGTCGTCGTCTGCGCCGATGCGGATGTGGATGCCGCGGCAGAGCAATGCGCCGGGTTCAAGTTCCGAAATGCCGGACAGGTCTGCATCGCGCCGAACCGGTTCTACGTCGAGGACAGCGTCGCCGACCGCTTCACCGAGCGCTTCTGCGCGGAGGCCGAGGCGCTGGTGCTCGGCGACAGCCAGGATCCGGCGACCACCATGGGCCCGCTCACGCTCGCCTCCGGGCGCGAGAAGACCGAACGATTGATCGCCGACGCAGTGGCGAAAGGCGCCGGGCTGGTCTCCGGCGGCAAGCGGCCGGAAGACCGCAATGCCGGCTGGTTCCTGGAACCGACCGTGCTCGCCGACGTCCCGGACGATGCCGACATCATGTCGGAGGAACCATTCGGCCCGGTCGCGCCGATTACCCGGTTCAGCGACCTAGAGAATGGCATCGCCCGCGCCAATTCCACGCCCTATGGCCTCGCCGCCTACGCCTTCACCGGCAGCCACGCGAAAGCGGAGCGATTGTCGAAGGGATTGCACGCCGGTATGGTCGGCATCAATACCTTCCTTGTCGCCCACGCGGAGGCTCCTTTCGGCGGCATCGATCATTCGGGTATGGGCCGCGAGGGCGGGCTGGAAGCGATCCGCGACTACCAGAACACCAAGCTGACCCACATGATGTGGAACTGACATTTGACGGAAACATTCAACCCGCTTCGCCGGGTCTGGAGCGAGGGACGTGCGGCGATCAATGGCTGGATCGCCGCCCCTTCCGTGATAACCGCTGAAGCGCTGGTCTCCGCAGGCTGGGATTCGGTCACCATCGACCTGCAGCATGGCACGGCGGATTATTCGGACCTGTTGTCGCTGTTACCCGTCATCGAGAAGTCCGGGGCAGCCCCCATGGTCCGGGTTCCCTGGCTCGACGAGATTCCCATCATGCGCGCCCTCGATGCAGGCGCACTCGGCATCATCGCGCCGATGATCGAATCCGCCGCCGATGCGGAACGCTTCGTCAGTGCCTGTCTCTACCCCCCGGAAGGCGGCCGGAGCTTCGGTCCGGTCCGGGCCCGCTTCGCCTGGGGCGCCGATTACGCCAGCCGCGCCAACGGGGAGGTCGTCGCGCTCGCCATGGTCGAGACGCGGGCCGGTGTCGAGAACCTCGACGAGATCGTCAGGGTACCCGGTCTGACCGGCATCTATGTCGGCCCGGCCGACCTTGGTTTCGCGCACGGATTCCCGCCGATGTTCGACCGCGAGGAACCGGAAATGCTGGCGATGATCCGCCATATCCGCGAACGCTGCCAGGAGGCCGGCATCCACTGCTGCCTGCATTGCGGCAGCCCGGCCTACGCGGCCCGCATGGCCGCCGAGGGAATGTCGCTGCTGACCGTTGGATCGGACGCCCGTTTCGTCGAGGCCGGCGCAACCGCCGCCGTGAAGGCCTTCAGGTCAACCTGAGGGCAGGTTCGGAACAGTCCTGCCGGCAGCGCGCCGGGGAACGGACAGTCTTCAAAATCGAAGCCACGGCATCGATACCATTACGTACCGCGTCCGGGAATTCGTGAAATCTCCGGGTAACGCCATCGTACGAATGACGGGTATTTCCAGGGACCGCGAGTCGCGGTTCATCGGCCACAATCCGGCCCGCGGCGCCATGGTGCTGGCGCTGATGGCGGCGATGGCGAGTCTTGCCGTCACCGGCTGGATGTCGACGCTCGACATGTTCTGGGGATCGGAGTGGCTCGAGGAAATCCACGAGTTTCTGGCCAATTTCGTGCTGGTGCTGATCGCTCTGCATGTTGCCGGGGTACTGCTGGCCAGCCTGCGTCACGGCGAGAACCTTGTGCGCGCCATGGTCAACGGGCGCAAGCGTGCTGCGGAAAGCGGCGACATAGTCTAGCCTCCGTCACAATATCGCAGGGAAGCCGACTTGATCTCGAACCGATACCGAATGGCGCTGCATGTCGCCGGCACCTATCTGGCGATCAGCTTCGGGATGCGAACGGCGCTCCTCATCGCCAATGGCACCACCTCGGGGACTGCCGGCGGTATCGCCGGGATCTATCTCGTCGGACTGGTCTACGACCTGACCGCGCTCGCCTGGGCGTTGCTCCCGTTCAATCTGCTCGCCGCCTTCTGGCCGGCCGGGCGGCGCGGCAGGACGGGATTTGCCGTGTCGGCCTGCCTCCTCGGGCTGGCGGGTCTCGGACTGCTCGGGTTCACGTCGGTCAGCGAATGGCTGTTCTGGGAGGAATTCCAGTCCCGGTTCAATTTCATTGCCGTCGACTACCTGATCTATACCCGGGAAGTGGTCGGCAACATCAACCAGTCCTATCCGATGGCCGCGATCTGGACAGGTCTCGGAATCGCGACCGCGGCGCTCGCGGCCATCCTGCTGCCACGGATCTGGAGGGCAGCCCGGCAGCCCGCCCCAAGGGTCAGGTACCGCGCCCTCGTTCTCGGCTGTCATGTCCTGCTCCTCGCCGGGCTGGCGCTGGGAATCGACGAGACCCCGCATGACGGCATGCCGCCGCTAGACCGGGAACTGGCGTCGAACGGTCACTATGCCTTTGTCCGCGCCTTCCGGAACAACGACCTGGAATATGAGCGGTTCTACGCGACCCTGCCCGATGACGAGGTTCGCGCCATCGTCACCGGCAAGCCCGCAGAAACCGGCAGGCCGACGACGATACCCGACCGGAAAGCCTTCTACGTCCACCCGGCACCGGCCGCGGGAACACCTGTCTACAAGAACGTCGTCATGGTCATGATCGAGAGCCTCGGCGCCGACTATGTCGAGGCGCTGGGCGGCAGGCCGGGACTGACGCCGTTTCTTTCCGGCCCGATGACCGAACAGAGCCTGGTCTTCGACGAATTCTATGCGACCGGCCTGAGAACGGTCCGCGGCCTGGAAGCTGTGACGCTGTCGATCCCGCCGACACCGGGCCGGGCGGTGCCAACCCGGAAACGCAATCGCGGATTGCCGTCGCTTGGCGGCGTCTTCAAGGACAATGGCTACGATGCCTACTATTTCTACGGCGGCCTGAGCTATTTCGACAACATGGCCGATTTCTTCGGCGGCAACGGATACAAGGTCTTCGACCGCACCGATATCGACGATCACGATATTCACGGAGAGACCATCTGGGGCGTATCGGACGAGGACCTCTACAATTTCACCCTGCGCGAACTCGATGCGCGGCATGGCACGACGTCGAAGCCCTTCTTCGCCCACCTGATGACGACCAGCAATCACCGGCCCTACGACTACCCGGCGGGGCGGATCGACATTCCGCCGAAAACCGACCGGGCCGGCGCCGTCAAATATTCGGACTGGGCAATCGGAAGGTTCATCGAACAGGCAAGGACCCGTCCATGGTTCAAGGACACGCTCTTTGTCATCCTCGCCGACCACACCAGCGGCGGACGCGGGCGGATCGACCTGCCGCCGCAGAACTATCGCATACCGATGTGGATATACGCCCCCGGTTTCGTGACGCCCGGACGAATCGGTTCGGTGGCGTCCCAGATCGACGTTGGCCCGACGATCCTGGCCCTGCTCGGCATCCCGCTCGGAACAACGTCCTTCTTCGGACAGGATATCCTGACTGCTGCCCCCAGATACCGGAGGGCTTTCTTCGCAAGCTACCTGACCGTCGGCTACATGCAGAACGGTCTCGTGGCGGAACTGACGCCAAACCAGGGTATCAGCGTCCGCGGCGCGCAAACCGCCGAAAACATCCAGCTGTTCCGGGACGATGCGAAGGAAATCGTCCGCGAGGCTATCGCCTGGTACCAGACCGCGTCCCGACAGATAGAGATCATGGCGAAGAGTGCAGCGGAAATTGCGGTACCTGCGGAGTAGCGCAGGCTCAGACCATCTTCCTGACCTCGTCGAGGAAGCTGTCGACCCGCACGCCGAGTTCCTCCGCCTGCCGCGACAGTTCCGACGAGAACCGGTGCTTCGGAAAAATCCAGTTTCGGAAAGTACCTACCGGATAACGGAAATCTTCAGATCGAATTCCACCCCGCAAACAACTATTCTCAGGCCGGAATCCGGATTCGATGTCAATGTCTGAAGACTTTCTGAACAAGCAGGACGAGGCGTTCTGGGCGGAAACGCCCGTCGAGGCACTCGGGCCGATTCTCAACGCCATCGGTGTTGCCGTCTTCGTCATCGACATCGAGGGAGACGACGTCTACCGGATTGCATTCATCAACCGATTCTACGAATCGTCCTTCCGGGTCTCCGCGGCGGCGTCGGTCGGCCTGGATGTCCGCTCGGCCCTGTCTCCGGATGCCGCGGCAGGCGTAATCGCCAATTACCGCCGATGCATCGCATCCGGTACCGCCGAAAAGTACGACGAGGAAATCCTGCTGCCGAGCGGACTGTTCTATGCCCGAACGGTACTTACCCCGTTGCATGACAGCGCAGGCCGGATCAACCGGATCATCGGCACCACGATCGACATTACCGACCGCAGGGCGATGGAGGTCGAGCTCGAGAAGGCGCGCGACCATGCCGATGACGCCAACAAGGCGAAATCCAGCTTCATGGCGAACATGAGCCACGAACTCCGGACCCCTTTGAACGCCGTCATCGGTTATTCCGACCTCATGCGGTCGGAGACGTTCGGTCCGCTCGGCCACAAGAAATACGGCGAATATGCCGAGGATATCCGTTTCGCCGGCCAGCATCTGCTCGATATCGTGAACGACATCCTCGACCTCGCCCGGGTCGAATCAGGCCACATCCAGTCAATGCAGGAAATGGTTTCCGTCTCGCATCTTGTCGAGAGCGCCGTCACGCTCGCCCAGGCAGGCAGGAAGCCGGGTTCGGCGGAAATCACCATCGGCCAGACGCTGGAAGGCGTTTCGCTTCTGGTCGACCGGAAGCAGATCCGGCAATGCCTGATCAACCTGCTGGTCAATTCCAGCAAGTTCACCGAAGCCAGGGGTATCGTGCATATCTACTCGGAACTGCTGGACGATGGCCGGCTGGCCTTCGTCGTCAGCGATACCGGCCGCGGTATTGCTCCCGAGAACCTGGCCAAGGCGCTGGCGCCCTTCGGCCGCATCGACAGCGAGATGGACGCGACCACCCAAGGGGCCGGTCTCGGCCTGCCCATCACCAAGGCCTTCATCGAGCAGCATGGCGGTGAGCTGCATGTGAACAGCATGCCCGGCGTGGGAACCACCGTGTTCCTCATCCTGCCGAGGGCTCGCGTGATGCTCTCCGAACGCCGGCCAGCCGACATGGCGAGATTCACCGGGTCGCGGACTTTCTCCCTCGGTGGCATCAACCTCGAGGACATCTCTCTGGATGGCGCCGATGCGGCGATCGGCGAGATGCCGACAGGGAGCTTCCTGCTGTCGGAAAGCGGGACCATCCTTCGCTACCACGGCATCGGCGACATGAACGGGCATCGCGAAGCGGGGGGCCTGTCCGGCCGGAATTTCTTCAGTGAAGTCGCCCCCTTCCGGGTTACCGAAGAATTCAGGACCAGGTTCTCGGAAGCAGGATCCGGCGCCCCGCACAGCCATGTGATGAGCAAGGTGCTGAATCTGCGGCGTCAGTGGAAACTGCTCTTCGAATTCCGGCCCGATCCGGAACCGGGCCATGCCTGGCTGTTCCTTCGCATTCACTGATCGGTGCGGAACTGGCGAAATTGAAGGATCACCGACATATCAGGCATCACGCAATCTTCTGCGCTGCATCACCGACGGGCGGCACCAATGTCTCTTTTAATGCGCGAATCCTTTGTTCCGAAAATCCACGCTCCGGGCATATCCGGATAGATGGCGTTTGCACCGTCGATTTCCTGCAATCCGCAAATTCTGTAGACTGTTCAGGACATGACTGAAAATTTTCACGACAGGAAAGACGGAAAATTCTGGGTCGAGACACCTCTTGAACAGCTTGGTCCGACACTGAATTCCATTGGCGTTGCCGTATTTGTTATCGATGTAGAACAAGGCGACAATTATCGAATTGCGTTCATCAATCACTACTACGAACGCGTTTTCAATGTTTCCGCCAAGGAACTGGTCGGCCGTGAAATCCGGGAAGTGCTGATCGAAGATGCCGCGATTGACGTGATCGCACATTACCGGCGCTGCATCGAATCCGGGCAGATGGAACAATATGACGAAGAGATCCTGCTTCCGAGCGGCGTCCACTTCTCGCGCACCACCCTGACCCCGCTTCGAAACAACGGAACGGTCGATCGCATCATCGGCACGGCCATCGATATAACCGACCGCCGGCGCATGGAACTCGACCTGGAGAACGCCCGGGACCGGGCTGACGTCGCCAACAAAGCGAAATCCAGCTTCATGGCGAACATGAGCCATGAACTCCGGACCCCGCTGAATGCCGTCATCGGCTATTCCGAGATGATCCAGGGCGAAT
>JAVKCR010000094.1:0-3939 GCA_040222645.1 Rhodospirillales bacterium | reverse complement strand
ACGCACGCAAGGACATGAAGGTCGCCGTGGTCTATGACGGTCCGGTGCCGGCGCCGATCAATGCCGGAGAGCATGTCGCTGATCTCGTGATCAGCTCGCCGGGCCTCGAGGACCGCGTGATTCCGCTGAAAGCCGCGGAATCCGTCAGCCGTCTGGGTTTCATCGGCCGCATTCTGTCGGCGGTCAAATATATCGTCTGGGGCGCATGACAACGCCCCTCGCCACCGGAAATGCGCCGTTCATCACGTTCGAGGGCGGCGAGGGCGCCGGCAAGTCGACCCAGTGCAGGATGCTGGCGGATGCCGTACAAAATGCCGGTTTCGGCTGCGAATTGACGCGTGAACCCGGCGGCTCCGACGGTGCGGAAGCGATCCGGGCGCTGCTGGTCACCGGCGAGACCGGACGATGGGACGGCATGACAGAGGCCCTGCTCAACTACGCGGCCCGGCGAGACCATATGGTCCGGCGCATCCGCCCGGCGATAGATGCCGGGCGATGGGTCGTCAGTGACCGCTTCGCCGATTCGACAATGGCCTACCAGGGTTACGGCCACCAGCTTGACAAGGAAACCATCCGCCGGCTCCACCGGCTGGTCTGCGACGGCTTCGGTCCGGACCTGACGATCGTCCTCGACATGCCGGTGGAACGCGGTATCGGCCGCACCGCCGAGCGGACGGGCAACGAGAACCGCTACGAGCGCATGGCCATCGAGTTCCATCAGCGCGTCCGCGACGGATTCCTCGAAATTGCCCGGCGTGAACCCGAGCGATGCGTGGTGATCGACGGCGGACGGACGCAGGAAGCGGTGCATGAACTGGTGGTTTCGGCCGTCGGCGAACGTCTCGGGGTGGCGTTGTGAGCGCCAAGACCGCGGAAATCCAGGCAACCGATCCGTCGGATCCGCCCTGGCTCGCGCCCCGGTGCAATCCCGACCTGCTCGGTCACGAAGAAGCCGAGCGGGAAATCATCGATTCATGGACGGCGGGGCGCTTTACCCATGCCTGGATGCTGACCGGGCCGAAGGGCATCGGCAAGGCGACGCTCGCCTATCGACTGGCGCGGTTCGTTCTTTCCGGCTGCAGGGAGGGAGACCTCTTCGGCGGTCCACCAACCAGCCTCGCGATCGGCGAGGAGCATCCGGTGTTCCGGCAGGTGGCGGCCCTCGGGCACCCGGACTTCCTCGCCGTGACCCGTAAGCTCGACAAGCAGGGCAAGAAGCTCGCTCAATCGATCTCCGTCGATGTCGCGCGCCAGATACCCAGTTTCATGTCGCTGACGCCTTCCGCCGGCGACTGGCGCGTCGTGGTGATCGATGCCGTCGACGAAATGCGCCGGGAGGCGGCGAACGCGATCCTGAAAATTCTCGAGGAACCGCCGCGCCAGGCCCTGATCGTTCTCGTCTGCCACCAGCCGTCGCGAATATTGCCGACCATACGATCGCGCTGCCGGCGTCTCGCCCTGCAACCGCTGAAGGCGGAAAACGTGGTGGAACTCCTCGCGCGCCATCATCCGGACATGGAACCCGCCATGCTCAACCGTGTCGCCGATATCGCCGACGGGTCGATCGGGCGCGCCATGTCGCTGATCGATGCGGGAGGCCTCGACCTGATGGCCGATCTTGACGCTTTGCTCGACGGACTGCCGGTGATGGATCCAAAATTGCTGCACGGTCTTGCGGACACTGTAGCGCGTGCCGGGGCCGAACGGCGCTTCGAGGTGATGATCGACATGATCTACCGCCGTGTCGGCCAGGCGATCTCGCGCAGTGCATCCGGGCGCACCGGCGAGATCGGTAAGGACGGGCTGCTCGCCGCCGTCGCGGCGGCGGCGAATGCCGGTTCGCTTGAACCTTGGATAGAGGTATGGGAAAAGGTCGCGCGCCTCGGCAGGGCGGTCGCCACGGTCAATACCGACCGCAAGCAGGCCGCGCTCGATGCGCTGCTGTCCATCCAGGCCGTGGCGCACCGTAAAGTCTGACCTGGCCGCGTGCACTGGCGCTTGCCTTCGGGCATCGCCATCTTTCAGCGAGTTGCGATCAGGAGCGGGCAGATGCCCTATTACGTCACCACGCCGATCTACTACGTCAACGATGCGCCGCATATCGGCCACGCCTACACGACGCTCGCCTGCGACGTCTTGGCGCGGTTCATGCGCCTCGACGGCGAGGAGGTGTTCTTCCTGACCGGTACCGACGAGCACGGCCAGAAGGTCGAGAAGGCCGCGAACGCCGCCGGCATCGACCCGCAGGCCTTCACCGACCGGGTGTCGCAGAATTTCCGCGACCTCGCTGTCGCGATGAATTTCTCCAACGATGATTTCATCCGCACCACCGAGCCGCGCCACGTCACGGCGGTGCAGGCGCTCTGGCAGCGCCTGATCGATGCCGGCGATATCTATCTCGGCAGCTATTCCGGCTGGTACTCCGTGCGCGACGAAGCCTATTACGCGGAAAGCGAACTGGTGAACGGCAAGGCGCCGACCGGCGCCGACGTGGAATGGGTTGAGGAGCCGAGCTATTTCTTCAAGCTCTCGAAATGGCAGGAGCCACTGCTGAAGTTCTACGAGGACAATCCGGGCTTCATCGCGCCGCAGAGCCGACGCAACGAGATGATCTCCTTCGTCAAGGGTGGCCTGATCGACCTCTCGGTTTCGCGGACGACCTTCAACTGGGGCGTACCCGTACCGAACGATCCGGCGCATGTCATGTATGTCTGGATCGACGCACTGACCAACTACATCACCGCCGCCGGCTTCCCGGATACCGACAGCGAGACGTACAGGAAGTTCTGGCCGGCCGACCTGCACATGGTTGGCAAGGACATCATCCGCTTCCACACGGTGTTCTGGCCGGCCTTCCTGATGGCCGCCGGCCTGGAGCCGCCGAAGCGTGTCTTCGCCCATGGCTGGTGGACCAACGAGGGCCAGAAGATATCCAAGTCGCTCGGCAACGTCATCGACCCGCTGAAGCTGATCGAGCAGTACGGCCTCGACCAGGTGCGCTATTTCCTGCTGCGCGAAGTGCCGTTCGGCAACGACGGCGATTTCAGCCACGCTGCCATGGTGCACCGGATGAACGGCGACCTCGCCAACGATCTCGGCAACCTCGCCCAGCGCGTGCTCTCCATGGTGCACAAGAATTGCGACGGGGCCGTCCCGGCACATGGCGACTTCACCGAGGCCGACGAGGCGCTGCTCGGAGCCGCCCGCGCACTTCATGGCTCTGTCCGCCAGAACTTCCTTGCCCAGACCTTCCACAGCGCCCTGACCGACATCTGGGCGGTGATCGGGCAGGGCAACCGCTATGTCGACGAACAGGCGCCCTGGGCCCTGAAGAAGAGCGATCCGGCACGCATGGGCACGGTGCTCTACACGCTGGCCGACGTGATTCGCCGGATCGCCATCCTGGTCCAGCCGATCATGCCGGACAGTGCGGCCAGGCTGCTCGACCAGATGCAGGTGCCGGCAGATGCGCGGGACTTTGCCCATCTCGAGGCCCCGCTGACGCCGGGACAGGCGGTGCCGAAACCGCAGGGTGTCTTCCCGCGGTTCGTCGAGGAAGAGGCCTGAGAGGCCCGTTCGCCATGCTGGTCGATTCCCACTGCCATCTCGATTTCCCGGATTTCGAGGAAGATTTCGACGCTGTGCTGGAGCGCGCCGCGGCAAACGATATCCGCACCATCCTCACCATCTGCACCCATGTGACCCGCTTCGACCGGATCGCGGCGATCGCCGAGGCGCATCGGGACATCTGGTGCTCTGTCGGCATTCACCCGCATGAGGCGGCCGGGGAGCCGCCTGTCACCGGCGCGCAACTGGCGGAACTCGCCGCCCATCCGAAATGCATCGGTATCGGCGAGACCGGCCTCGACTATTTCTATGAGCACAGCCCGAAGGCAGAACAGCAGCGTAATTTCCGCGCCCATATCGAAGCCGCCAGGG